>UQPD01000103.1 GCA_900542795.1 uncultured Prevotella sp.
CTTGTCTCCCCCCACTCTCATGCCTGGTTATTAGATATGTTCCCGATGCACTACGTACGCCGTAGGTGTGCAATTGGGCCTAGGCGTATAGCCGTTTCATTGACGTTGAATTTTTTTAGTGTATTGGGGTAGGGTGCTTTTAAAAAGGGTAGTATAGTATAACAAAAAAGGTTTGAAACAATTTTGTTTCAAACCTTCTGTAGTTGCGGAGGCTCGACTCGAACGAACGACCTCCAGGTTATGAGCCTGGCGAGCTACCAACTGCTCCACTCCGCGTCCTCAAGATAACTAAGAATTTGGTTTTTAGTAACCATTGTTCTTATTTCTTGTTTGCGTGTGCAAAGGTAGAGCATTTTGTTGTAACCACCAAATTATTCTGCGATTTTTTTTCAAAAAAGTGAGAAAAAACTCATTTTTCTTTATTAAACCGTTTATTTGCCAAGTGCAATTTGCATAACGACAGCACCATAAGCAGGGATTTCTACATAGCACGGAGTGTCTGCTTTAAGCTCAAGTGTTTGCAAATTTCCAGAAATTAAGTCGGAAGCTGAAATGAGTCCGCTACGCAATTTTAAGAAGTCGAAAGCGTGAGCAGGAATTTTTACACCAGCATGAACCGCGTTAGGACTAAAGTTTGCGCAAATGAGCAAGGTTTGTCCGTTTTCGGCTTTACGTATAAAGGCGTATTGACGATCGCAGTCGTATCCGTAGTCGCGTGCGTAGTTTGCGTATTGCAAATCGTAGAATACACCATCGTTTAATGCAGGCTGGTTGCGTGCAAGGCTAATAATCTTTTTGTAATAGTTATAAAGGCTTGTTTCGTCAGCGTTAAGTTTGGCTTCTATATTGTCAGCGGTAAGCTTTTGTAGCGATTGAGGATTCCAGTAGTCGAAAATCGTGGTACGTCCATCGCTACCGCTAAATCCTTCGGCATCCATGCCAGGTTCGCCAATCTCTTGTCCGGCATATACCATAAAAGGATTACTTCCCATCAAGCAACTAACAGCCAATGCTGGAAGAGCTTTGCGGGCATCGCCTGCAAAGTAGGCAGAAGCAATGCGTTGTTCGTCGTGATTTTCGAGGAAGTTGAGCATGTGTTGACGAATGTCGTCAACAGCTTGCCAGCAGCCAGTGATGCACGATGCAGAGCGTCCTTCGGTAACAATAGCACGTAAGGTGTCGTAGAGTCCAACTTTGTCATAAAGGTAGTCGAAACCGCTGGCAATGTAGTGGCGGTATTCGTTGGGGTTGTATACCTCAGCAATAAATTGTACGTGAGGATATTTGCTGCGAACCTTGCTAATGGCATATTCCCAAAATTCGGCGGGTACCATCTCTGCCATGTCGCATCGGAAGGCATCTACGCCTTTTTTGCACCAAAACAACAGGATGTCGGTCATCTTCAACCATGTGGATGGAGTGGGAGAGAAGTGAGGCTGACGACCATTCATAATGTCGATACCATAGTTCAGTTTAACCGTTTCGTACCAATCGTTACGGCTGGGCCATGCATTGAAGCAGTCGTTACCAGTAGCTTTGGCGGGATATTCGCTATAGGGTTGTTTGGCGCGACGTTCTGTGTCGAAGTTGGTGTGCAGTGTTTGTCCTTCAAGATAGTAGAAGTTGTTGTTGGGGTCGAAGGCTTTGGTTGTGTCATCGTCTTCGCCTAAGTCCTTTACGCCTTTGGGATGTGCATCGCTGTTATATTGGCGAGCTACGTGGTTGGGTACAAAGTCAATAACAAGTTTGAGTCCTGCTTGGTGTGTGCGCTTAAGTAGGGCGTTAAACTCTTTCATTCTCTGCTTAACATTGACAGCAAGGTCGGGGTCGATGTCATAATAATCTTTGATGGCGTAGGGAGAACCAGCACGACCTTTTACAACCGCAGGATGGTCAGCTTTAATTCCGTTGGCTGAATAGTCGGTTTGTGTGGCATGCTCAATGAGTCCTGTAAACCATACGTGTGTAAAGCCCATTGAGGCAATGCGTTCGAGTTGTTTGGCAGTGATGTCATTCATCTTGGCACAACCATTCTCTTCAATGCTGCCAGCGGGAATGTTGGCGTTCTTTTTGTTGCCATAAAGGCGAGTAAAAATTTGGTATATCAGTGGTTTCATATGCTTAAGCTTTGTGATATTAGTTTTAAGTTCGGAGGTGTGTATAAGTTTTAGGGCGATTCTAAAAAAATAAGGTTTTAGATGATAAAGTTATTGCAAAGCTTAATCTAACTTTATAACCTAAAACCTTAACCTTTTAGATAGGTTGAATTTCTTGTTGAAAAAGAAACTTAGTCGTTTACACCATGAGCCTTTACATCAGCGTTACCCTTGCAAATCTTAGCAATCATGCCCTGTAAGGTTTTGCCAGGACCACATTCAGTGAAGTCGGTAGCACCATCAGCAACCATGTTGTTTACCTCCTTAGTCCAAAGCACAGAAGCTGTGAGTTGGGCAATGAGGTTAGCTTTAATTTCTTCGGGGTTGGTGTGAGGCATACCATCTACGTTCTGATAAACGGGGCAAATGGGCTTGTGGAACTCAGTAGTAGCGATAGCTGCTTCGAGTTCTTCTTTTGCGGGTTGCATAAGGGGAGAGTGGAATGCACCACCCACGGGCAATACCAATGCACGCTTTGCGCCAGCTTCCTTAAGGCGTTGGCAAGCTACTTCAATAGCTTCGGTTTCACCTGAGATAACGAGCTGTCCCGGGCAGTTGTAGTTAGCGGGAACAACAACCTTGCCAGTTTCTTTGCTTACTTCAGCGCAAACTTCCTCTACCTTGTCGTCTGCAAGGGCGATGATTGCAGCCATTGTTCCGGGCTGAGCTTCGCAAGCCTCTTGCATAGCTTTGGCACGAGCAGCAACCAACTTTAAGCCATCTTCAAAGCTCAAGCAACGAGCTGCAGTAAGTGCTGAGAGTTCGCCCAAAGAGTGACCTGCTACCATAGCGGGTTGAAAGTCGCTGCCCAAGCAAAGTGCGCTTACTACGCTGTGCAAGAACATGGCGGGTTGCGTAACCTTAGTTTGCTTCAGTTCTTCGTCGGTACCATTAAACATAACGTCAGTGATACGGAAACCAAGAATTTCGTTGGCTTTTTCAAAAAACTGCTTAGCAATGGGGTGCTTCTCGTACAGGTCCTTGCCCATACCTACAAACTGTGCTCCCTGACCGGGAAATACAAATGCGTTCATTTTTGATATCTAGTTTTTATGAGTTTTTTTCTGTTTTGTTCTTTCTTATTCAAAAAAACAAGTTTTTGTAAAGATTGTGCAAACCGAATGCAATCAAGTTTACTTGAATTGCTGAGGTGCTACCAATCTTATGCAAAGATACAAAAAAGCCTATATATATAGGTATGAAAATGCCAAAACTTTTCAAAATAAGCAATTTGTCAAACAAAATAAAAGTCTTTGCTTTTTTCATTTTGTATTGCGCTCACCTTGCAGTATCTTTGCAAAACAAATTATGGCTACAAGCTTTTTATGAGCTTAATCCAATTTTTGAGCAAATAATATAAGTAGAGTAACTCATCAAGATTATGATACAATCAATGACGGGCTATGGAAAGTCCGACGCTGTTTTTAACGGCAAAAAAATACATGTAGAGGTAAAGAGTCTCAATAGTAAGGCTCTCGATTTGAATGCGCGTGTTGCTCCTCTTTATCGTGAAAAGGAAATGGAGGTGCGTCAACTTCTTGCTAAAGCAATCGAACGCGGTAAGGTTGATTTTACGCTTTGGGTAGAAAAGGATGAGACTTCGGTTGCAGCTACCATTAACCCTGAGGCTGTAAAGAATTATGTAGCGCAAATTCAAGATATTTGCAATGCTCAGTCGCTTGCTATGCCACAGAATGTGTGGGATGTTGTGCTTCGTTTGCCCGATGCTACACAAACCAACGCTGTAGAAGAACTCACTGACGAGGAATGGGCTGTTGTGCTGGATGCTATTCAGCAAGCCGTTGCTCACCTTGTTGATTTCCGCAAGCAAGAGGGTGCAGCACTTTATAAAAAGTTTAGCGAGAAACTTGATAACATAGAGCGTTATCTTCACGAAATCGAACCCTATGAAAAAGGGCGTGTAGAAAAGATTCGTCAACGTCTCTTCGATCGTTTATCTGAACTTAAAGGTGTGGATTATGATAAGAATCGTCTTGAACAAGAACTTATCTATTACATCGAAAAACTTGATATTAGCGAGGAAAAGCAGCGCTTGGCTAATCACTTACGCTATTTCCGTGAAACAATGGATAACGGACATGGACAAGGCAAAAAGTTAGGATTCATCTCTCAAGAAATGGGACGCGAAATTAACACAACGGGCTCAAAGAGTAATCAAGCCGAAATGCAAAACATTGTGGTGAAGATGAAGGATGAACTCGAACAAATCAAAGAACAGGTGTTGAACGTGATGTAATAACATTGAATACCTACGATTATAGACTTGTTCTTACTTTTTTGTATTTAGAAAAACAATTATGGCTAAGGTAATTATATTTTCAGCTCCAAGCGGAAGTGGTAAAAGTACCATTATCAATTATTTGATGCAGCAGCAACTCAATTTGCACTTTTCAATTTCAGCAACAAGTCGTCCTCCGCGTGGAACAGAACAAAATGGTGTGGAATATTTCTTTCTTACACCCGAGGAGTTTCGTGAGCGTATTGCCAATGGTGAGTTCCTTGAATATGAGGAGGTTTATAAAGATCGCTTCTATGGTACACTCCGTTCGCAAATTGATGCGCAATTAGCCAAAGGCGAGAATGTGGTGTGCGATGTAGATGTGTTAGGTGGTCAAAATATTAAGAAGCATTATGCAGATCGTGCATTAAGCCTTTTTGTTCAGCCTCCTTCAATCGATGCGCTTCGTCAGCGTCTTGAAGGTCGTGGCACAGATAGTGCAGAAGTAATTGCCGATCGCATTGCTCGTGCTGAATTTGAATTGTCGTTTGCTTCAAAGTTCGATAAGGTGGTTATTAACGATGACCTCGCTACTGCTCAACAAGAAGCATTGCGCATTGTGAAGGATTTTCTTGAAGCGTAAACAAATTCTCCGCTTTTTATGAAATTGCGCAAACGCATAGCTATCTTTGGTGGATCGTTTAATCCTGTTCACGTTGGGCACATTGCTTTGGCTCGTTCGGTAGTACAGCAACATTTAGCTGATGAAGTTTGGTTGTTAGTGTCACCGCAAAATCCACTCAAACAACAAATGGGACTCTTGTCTGAACAACAACGATTGAACTTAGTGCGTAAGGCTTTAGAGCATGAGCATGGAGTAGAAGTGAGTGATTTTGAGTTTCATCTACCACGTCCTTCTTATACGTGGAACACGTTACAAGCTCTTTCAGCAGCTTATCCTGATGTAGAGTTCTCATTGTTGATAGGCGCTGATAATTGGCTCTTGTTTAACCGTTGGGCGCACCCCGACGATATTTTGGCAAATTATCGTTTGTTAGTTTATCCGCGCGAGGGATGTGTGGTTAATAAGGCTTCATTGCCAATCGGAGTTAGTTTGATAGAGGCTCCTTTATTTCCTTTGAGTTCAACCGATATTCGTAATTTGGTGCGTGAGGGCAAAAGTATACATGGTTTTGTGCCAGCAGTAATCGAACAAGATGTTCAACGCTTGTATGCCGTTGACACGCTATAATTGATGCCGCTTGATCTCGTATTTTAAAAACTTATCCCTTAAGTTATGCATCTTGCATGAATCTTAGGATGCAACGAATTCCCTCGTTGCTTAAGAATATGAGTGTGTAGTATGAGTATGTTATGAACAATAAGTTTCACAACTATATATATACTTGTACTGCAAACTTCTATTTTTTAAGCAGCGAGGGGATTTGTTGTTTCCCAAGGCTTCGGTTCGGAAGAAAAAATGAAAATTTTTTGATTTTCATTTTGTCCTTCACTCACCTTGCACTACTTTGCTTTGCGAAGTTAGGCTGCGGTTCGGAAGAAAAAATGAAATTTTTTTTGATTTTCATTTTGTCCTTCACTCACCTTGCACTAACTTTGGAGGCATTAAAATTTAAGACTATGCCAAAACCAACAATTTCAAACCGAAACATAAATGCAGATATGAGATATCTAAAACTCTTAGCAAGAGATTTTCCAACTATCTCACAAGTGACAACCGAAATTATCAATTTGGAAGCTATTCTGCATTTACCCAAACCGACAGAACACTTTCTTGCCGATTTGCACGGTGAGACAGAAGCGTTTCAGCATGTACTGCGTAATGCGTCGGGTAATATTAAACGTAAAGTAAAGGAACTGTTTGGCAATACATTGCGCGAAAAAGAAATTCGCGACCTCTGTACGCTAATCTATTATCCTAAACAAAAATTGGAGTTGGTGAAGCAAAATGATACAGATTTGTCAGACTATTACCAAACTACGCTCAACCAACTTATTGCTGTGTGCCGTAATGTTTCTTCAAAATATACGCGCTCAAAGGTACGTAAAAGTCTGCCACCTGAATTTGCCTATATTATTGAGGAGTTGTTGCACGAAAGTAGTGACGACCGCAATAAACAAGCCTATGTAGGCGTGATTATTCAAACCATTATTGGAACAGGACGTGCAGCAGGTTTTGTAATGGCTATTTGCGAACTTATTCAACGCTTGTCTATCGACCAACTCCATATTCTTGGCGATATCTTCGATCGTGGACCTGGAGCACACCTTATTATGGACACGCTTAGCAAATACCATAACTGGGACATCCAATGGGGTAATCACGACATCTTGTGGATGGGAGCTGCTGCGGGTAATAAAGTTTGTATAGCCAGCGTGTTGCGTTTGTCGTTTCGCTATGCTAACATGCAAACGTTAGAGGAGGGTTATGGCATCAATATGGTTCCGATGGCAACATTTGCAATGGAAACCTATGCTGACGACTCTTGCAAAGTGTTCTTCCCTAAAATTGAAGACCCTAACCGTCGCCCTAACGAAAAGACTTGTAAGCTAATTGCACAAATGCATAAGGCTATTGCTATCATTCAGTTTAAACTCGAAGGTCAGCTCTATCAGCAGCATCCGGAGTGGAATATGGATGACAGGAAACTTCTTGAAACCATAGATTTTGAAAAAGGCACTTGCTGCGTTGATGGAACAGTGTATCCTTTAACTGACTTAAATTTCCCAACACTCAATCCAGCTAATCCTTATCAGCTAACAGCCGAGGAAGAAGACCTTATCAATCGTTTGCAACATTCATTCCTTATTTCCGATCGTTTGCAATCTCATGTGCAACAGCTTTTGTTGCATGGTAGCATGTATGGCATTTACAATTCAAACTTGTTGTTCCATGCTTCAGTTCCTATGAATCAGGATGGTTCGCTCAAAAAAATTGATGTAGAAGGACAAACTGTTTCAGGACGTGAACTAATGAATAGGGTAGAGGAGTTGGTGCGTATGGCATTCGATGAAGATGTTGATGTAACAGAACGTCAACGTGCTTCAGACTACTTCTGGTATTTGTGGTGTGGTCCAGATTCTCCATTGTTCGATAAGTCGAAAATGTCAACCTTCGAACGTTACTTTATTGAAGATAAAGCAACGCATAAGGAGGAAAAGGGATATTATTACACTTTGCGCGACAATGCAGATGTTTGCGATCATCTTATGGATTCGTTTGGCGTAGCAGGTAAGCATCGTCACATCATTAACGGACATGTACCCGTGCGTGCCTCAAATGGTGAAAATCCTATCAAGGCAGATGGCAAGCTGATGGTGATTGACGGAGGATTTGCAAAGGCTTATCACAACACCACAGGCATTGCAGGTTACACCTTGGTTTACCACTCACGAGGTTTCCAATTGGTGCAACACGCTCCCTTTACTTCAACCGAAGAGGCTATACTTAATGGCACAGACATTCAGTCAACAACTCAAATTGTTGAGATGATGGGACATCGTGCAATGGTAAACGATACTGATAAAGGTGCAGAATTGCGCGAACAAATTGCAGATCTTGAAAAACTGCTTGTGGCTTATCGTCGCGGATTTATCAAGGAAATGTAATTGTAAAGAAAATGAAGAGGGGGGCTTCAAAATGACTCTCTCTCTCTTCTCCATATATCCCTCTTCTCAAAAAAACTTTTCAAAATAATGAAATCACTTAAAGAATTATATCGCATAGGCATCGGTCCGTCATCATCGCATACCATAGGTCCGCGCACTGCTGCCGAAACTTATTTAAGAAAACATCCCGATGCACAAGGCTTTCGCGTAACACTTTATGGCAGTTTGGCAGCTACAGGCAAGGGACACTTAACAGATTATGCCATACTTCAGGTGTTGGGCGAAAATCGAACGGAACTTATTTGGTGTCCTGAAATCGTGTTGCCCTTCCATCCTAATGGTATGAAGTTTGAAGTTCGCAAAAATAATAGCGACTTTCAAGACGCTTGGACCGTTTATAGTGTAGGTGGTGGCGCATTAGTAGAAGAGGGTCAAGTGCAAGCTGATACGCCCGATGTATATGACCTCGACCACTTGTCAGACATTCAGCAATGGTGTCAAGAGCGTGGTGTGTCATATTGGGAATATGTGCAACACTGCGAGGGTACTGAAATATGGGATTATCTTGAAAAAGTATGGCACACCATGTGCGAGGCTGTTGAGCGTGGCATTGAACACGAAGGAGTGTTGCCAGGTGCATTAAAACTTCGTCGTAAGGCTCCCGACTATTACATTCGTGCCATGGGTTATCCCACTAATCTTCAGTCGCGTGCCTTTGTCTTTGCTTATGCTTTGGCTGTGAGTGAGGAGAATGCTTCGGGCGGAACCATAGTTACAGCACCTACTTGTGGGGCAAGTGGGGTAGTACCTGCAGTGCTTTATCATCTTAGCAAAACTCGTAAATTCCAAGAAACGCGTATATTGCATGCACTTGCCACAGCAGGTATTGTAGGTAACATCGCTAAGAGTCGTGCTTCTATCTCAGGTGCAGAGGCTGGATGTCAAGCAGAAGTAGGTGTAGCATGTGCCATGGCAGCTGCAGCTTCTAACTATTTGTTTGGCGGTTCTTTAGCAACCATTGAGTATGCAGCCGAAATGGGATTGGAACATCACTTAGGAATGACATGCGACCCTGTATGTGGCTTAGTGCAAATACCTTGTATTGAGCGTAATGCCCATGCAGCAGCTCGTGCACTCGATGCTAATATATATGCCAATCTTTCAGATGGAGCTCATCGCATCATTTACGATAAAACCGTAGAGGTAATGAAAGAAACCGGACACGATTTACCTTCGCTTTATCGCGAAACCTCTGAGGGCGGCTTGGCAAAGGACTTTCGTGGTTAATTTATAGGATAGTGAAGTCGTTCTAATAATGGTTAGAACCTACTTAACACAATAAACAACACTATATATAATAAAAGTA
>UQPD01000104.1 GCA_900542795.1 uncultured Prevotella sp.
ACTTAATACTTAACACTTAATACTTAATACATTTCCCTTATGATATTAGAAAATATTCAGTCGCCTGCCGACTTAAAAAACTTAGACATTGAGGCACTCAACATTGTTGCCAACGAGACTCGTCAAGCTGTATTAAACCGTGTGAGCAAACATGGTGGGCATGTAGGTCCAAACCTTGGTTTCGTAGAAGCGACCGTAGCACTTCACTATGTGTTTAATGCACCTAAAGATAAGTTTGTGTTCGATGTTAGTCACCAATGCTATCCACATAAAGTGCTGACTGGACGTGCGGCAGGTTTTTTAGGCAATGTGGATGACATGAATGCTATAAGCGGATATTCATCACCGACAGAATGCCCTGACTACGATAATTTTGAAATAGGACATACCTCCACCTCCATCAGTCTTGCCACAGGTTTGCAAAAAGCACGCGACATAAAGGGGACCAACGAGAACATCATTGCCGTTATTGGTGATGGTTCACTCTCGGGAGGCGAAGCCATGGAAGGACTCTCTGAAGCCTCCGAACTCAACACGGGTATCATTATTGTGGTAAACGATAACGAGATGTCGATTGCCGAGAACCATGGTGGTCTCTACAAAAATCTGCGTGCCTTGCGCGAAAGTCAAGGCTCATGTTCACACAATTGGTTCAAGGCTTGGGGCTTTGATTATAAATATTTGGAAGAAGGTAACGATGTGGCAAAACTCATCGAACTCTTTAAGAGCGTAAAAGATACCAATCGCCCCACCGTTCTGCACATTCACACCGAAAAAGGACACGGCTATGCACCTGCTGTGCAAAACAAAGAAGCATGGCACTGGGGCTTACCCTTTAACCTAGAAGATGGCAGTCGTCCACGCAGAAATGCAGATGGCACTATGCCCAACATTCCTGCCTCAGAGGACTACCAAACACTCTTTAGCGACTGGATGTTGCAAGAGATGCAACACGCCCCCACACTCATTGCCGTTACTGCAGGTACACCTACCGCAGCTGGTTTTACTGCCGAAAAGCGTGCTTTAGCTGGCAAACAACACATTGACATGGGTATTGCCGAGGAACAAGCTGCTGCCATGATTTCGGGTATGGCAAAGGGTGGACTCCATCCCGTGTGGAGCGTATATAGCACTTTTATTCAACGCACCTACGACCAAATAGCACAAGACCTCTGCATCAATGCCAACCCTGCTGTTATCAATGTTGTGGGCGGTGGCGTAAATTCAATGAACGACATTACGCACATTTGCCTTTTCGACATCCCCATGCTTTGCAGCATTCCTGGACTCATTTATCTTGCTCCCACCACCTGCGAGGAATACTTTGCCATGCTGCGTTGGGCTATTCAGCAAGATCAAAAACCCATTGCCATACGTATGCCAAGCAATGGCGTAATTCACACTACCGATGTAGTTGATGCCGACTATAGTTACGAACCACATTACAAGGTGATGCACCAAGGCTCAAAGGTTGCCATTATTGCTGCTGGGTCGTTTTATCAGAAAGGAGAAAGTGTGCAACGCCTGTTAGCCGAAAAGGGTATCGATGCTACACTCATCAATCCGCGTTACCTGCACGAGGTTGATGCCGCAACACTCGAGGCATTAAAGACTGACCACCAACTTGTTGTTACACTTGAAGATGGTTGTAAAGATGGTGGCTTTGGCGAACGCATTGCTTCTTACTATGGTACCTCTGACATGAAAGTTCTTGTAGGTGGTATCAAAAAAGGTCTCTACGACCGCTACAATGTACAGAAACTCTTAGCTGACAACCAACTGCTTGATGAGCAAATTCGAGACCAAATAATTAGTTTAAGTATTAAGTATTAAGTTTTAAGTATTACAAACTATGTGAGTAGTTGAAGTAATAAGTAATAAAAAATAGGTAATAAGTAATACAAAATAACGGGACGAGAACTAAATCTAAATAATAGACACGTTGCATTAAAAGCCCATTAATTTGTATTACTTATTACCTATTACTTAAGAACTTACTTATTACTTAAGAACATTACTTATTTTTTTCCCTTCAACATCAAACATGCCATGTGAAGTGGTAATGACCACACGATTATTCTGAATATGTTTGCGCGAGGCAGAAGGAACGGAATGAATAGTTTGCAACTGGATACCTGTGGAATTGTCTACTACATGGAGTTGAAGTGTTGCTGTGGCACCACCATCAATAGTTGAGGCGGTAATGTTGGTGTAGCCTGTTCCATTCAGTGTTACATAACCTCCATTTACGGTTGCTACTAAAGGATTACTACTTGTCCAACAGATGCGCTGGTCGGTGATAGAAGTAGGTGAAAGAACTGGCTTAAGAGCAATGTGCGCAACATTCAAATCAACTGTTTGTGTAGTCTCTGCAAAGGTAAGCGAACGAGCTACGATGGGTGTTTGTTGTTTGACCTTGCGATAAAGAAAGGGTAAGGGTAAGGATGAAGAAGTATACACATTGAAACGCGCATAAGTCTCAGCAGGAGCATTAAAGCGTAATGTGCCATAGGTAGTGTTAGCATTGGTGATGCTGGCACCCTCATACCCCAAGGTGATGTTCCACTGGGTGCTCCCTTCGTTCCATGCCAAGGCTTGTTTGCCAGTGGCACCAAGGGTGCGTCCGTATTGATCAGTAAGCGTCCACTGACCCTGCACATCGGTTTGATGCAACTTAAAACGCAATACGTCGGGTTGTGTAACGTCGGTGGTTGTGGGCAAGGATACTGCATCTAAATAATGCGAGGTTTCCATGCCATCGATGTCGGCTGCAGCACAACCATTGCGAAATAACATGCACTCGTCACCCTCACTAATTTTGCTCTTTTTGCTAAGTTTTTCGTAACTCCAACCTAAGGGAGATTCAAGCACAACATCAGTGGGTGCATCATAATGAATGGTGATGGCATTGACATAAACAGACCCTTCGGCTGTTCCTCCTTGCAAAGTGATGAAAGCTGAATCGGTGGTGAAAGCTGGCACATCAATGCGCTTTTCAATGTCTACATACACGCCTAAGTCCTTCGACACCCAGGTGCCAAACCATTGGTCAGAAGCAAAGTCGGCAGGACGTTGTGTGTAGAGCGGGGTGTCGTTGTCGCTAATGGTGTAGCCAAGTTGTCCAGCTTTGTTATTAGAACATAAGCTGAATGTGATATACTTGATAGTGCATCCTTGCCAACCTTTTAAAAAGAGGCGGGCTTGGCGGTTGCGCGGAATTTGATTATAGCGATTTCCCGATGTAGCTCCATATTCATTTTCAAAATACGCCCAAGCACCTTGTGGCACTTGTCCGCTGGCTGAAAGTATGAATTCACCCGTCTGTTTATTGAATTCTACTATGCGATAAACAACTTCTGCTGCTTGTGTTCCAAGTACTATTGCAAGTCCCAAAATGAGTAACAGGACTTTGCGCGATATTTGTTTCATAACATTCATAGTGTATTTGGTTTTGTATACTGCAAAGTTGGGGCTTTTATTGGGATTAGTCAAGAATATCTTTGGTTTTGTTTAGAAAATGACTTGTACTTGATTATTAGGTAATTGCATCAGGGTCAGAAAGAGCCTGACGTAACTGTGCTAAATAAGCATCTACTTGGGGATGGTGCATGCGGTTCCATATATCCCCTAAAAAGGCTGCTCCACCAAAGTGCCAAGCTCGGAGTTGCGGGATGTGAGCTGCAGTTATCCCTCCAAGGGCAACTACTTGATGGTCGATAAGAGCGTTGTTTGCTGCTTGTTGCAAAGTGGCATCAGTAAAGGCTGCAGCATAGCCTTTCTTAGATATACTATTGAATATGGGACTTAAAAAGACGTACTGACGCTGGGGCTTATTGACAGCCACTTCAGCTAAACTATGACAAGAACACGACACACTGCCTTGAAAATCTGTGGGCACTTGCTGCCAACGACGGTTAAGGTGTATGCCATGAAGTGCAAACTCTGTGGCTAAAGCAAAATGCTCGTGCAGCACGATGCGATTGTGCCACATTGCAGGAATGCTTTGTAACAATGCACGATAAGCCTCAACAGGTGCCTCTGGCTTACGCAAATGCAACAAATCGAGTCCGTGACGAAACAACTTGTCAATAAAAATAGCCTCTCCCGAGATGAATTCGGGAGAGGTGATTACAATCCACTTCATATATATATGTCTATAGAGATAAATAAAGGGTTATTAGAATATTTAATCCCCTATAACCCTTTATTTATTACACCTTATTTTTTCAATTTCTCAATAATCAAGTCGGCAACTTTCTTACCAGAGAGCATCATACCGCCAAAGATAGGTCCCATGCGGGGAGTACCTGCTACAGCTGAAGATGCCATACCACAAACGTAAAGACCAGGATAAATTTCGCGTGTGCCTTCAACGACCATACGTTCTCCCTCAACTACGTCTAATGAACGTTCGCCAATTACGCAGCCTGTGGGCGTGTCGAGTTGTATGCCATTTTTGCGAGCAACAACCTTACACATTTCACTGTCATGACCAGTACCATCAATTACACACTTTGCCATAATGTTGAGTGGGTCAACATGCATACCTTCGCGCAATACAGGAGTCCAGTTTACAACCACACCACTCACCACATCGTTTTTAAAGATTACGTCTTCTACCGAATAGCAGTTGAAAATGGTGGCACCTGCGTGTACGGCATGATAAAGCAAAGCTGATGTACTCTCAACAGAGTCGATGGTGTAAAGTCCGTCTTCAAAGGCTTCGTAGTTGATGTCGAAATCCTTGATGATGTGCATGGCTTCTTCCTGAATAACAATTTGGTTGAACATCATGGCACCACCCCACATGCCTCCACCGGGAGAGAGCTTGCGGTCGAACTGGGCAACCTTTAATCCAGCCTTTGCCAAATAATAAGCTGCCACAATGCCTGAAGGGCCACCACCAACAATGGCTACGTCGAGGTTCAGATTACGTTGAAGTTTGTCGAAATAGGTACTAATAATACCTTTTGATACTTGTGTCTCAATCATTTTTATGTTGTTTTAAATCTATGTTTTTTATTCTTCATTACAGTTTTTAAGCGAGTGGCTGATGCGAGCAGCGCAGAAGTTTGGACCACACATGGTGCAGTAGTTTGCATCCACAGAATTGCTTGACTTGTAGTACTCAAGGGCACGTTCGGGGTCGAGCGACAAATTAAATTGATCTTTCCAACGGAAATCGTAGCGTGCCTTACTCAACGCATCATCGCGCACAGTGGCACCAGGATGTCCTTTGGCTAAGTCGGCTGCATGAGCTGCTATTTTATAGGTTACTACACCCACACGCACATCTTCCTTCTCGGGCAATGCAAGATGTTCTTTAGGTGTTACGTAACAGAGCATGGCTGTGCCATACCAACCTATCATGGAGGCACCTATGGCTGAGGTGATGTGGTCGTAGGCTGGAGCAATATCTGTTACGAGCGGACCTAAGGTATAGAAGGGGGCACCATGACACTTTTCAATTTGGCGCTCCATGTTCTCCTTAATTTTGTGCATGGGCACATGGCCAGGACCTTCAATGAAGGCTTGCACGTTCTTAGCCCAGGCACGTTCCACAAGTTCGCCCATGGTGTCGAGCTCGGCAAACTGTGCTGCATCATTGGCATCGTGTGTTGAACCAGGACGCAAACCATCACCCAAAGAAATAGCTACGTCATACTGCGCACAGATGTCGCAAATATCATCGAAATGCTCGTAAAGGAAGCTCTCTTGCTGATGCACCTTACACCACTTGGAGATGATGCTACCACCACGGCTCACAATGCCCGTGAGTCGGGTGTCTGCCAAATGAATATTCTTTAAACGTATGCCACAGTGAATGGTAAAGTAGTCTACACCCTGCTCGCATTGTTCAATGAGTGTATCGCGGAAAATTTCCCAAGTTAAGTCCTCAGCCTTGCCATTCACTTTTTCGAAAGCCTGATACATAGGCACCGTACCTACTGGCACGGGACAGTTGCGAAGAATCCACTCGCGCGTTTCGTGAATATCGTTACCAGTTGAAAGATCCATCAAGGTGTCGCCACCCCATTTGCAACTCCACACGGCTTTTTCAACCTCCTCTTCTATACCAGAGGTCGTGGATGAGTTGCCTATATTGGTATTGATTTTTACCAAGAAGTTCGTACCAATAATCATAGGTTCAGACTCGGGGTGCTTTCGGTTGGCTGGTATTACGGCACGACCTTCGGCAATCTCTTTGCACACAAACTCAGGAGTAATGTGTGTGTGGATGCCAAGTTCCTCGCAATTCATGTTTTCGCGGATGGCTACGTACTCCATCTCTTGTGTAATAATGCCTTTTTTGGCAAAGAACATCTGCGTTTCGCCTTCCTTACGACCTTCAATCCATGACTGGCGCAATTTGGGGAGCCCCTTCTCTAAATTGATTTCTACATTTGGATCGCTATACGCACCACTGGTGTCATATATATATACGGGCGCATTAGGTTGCTCATGACGCTTGCCTCCCTCAAAGGTTACAGTAGGTGTGAGGTGTACACGACGCATACCTACTTTAATTTCGGGAAAGATTTTTCCACTCAAATACACCTTCTCGGACGAAGGGTACTTAAATTTGATTTTTGTTTCCATATATTTTTGGTTGTGTTATTTATAACTGATTATTACTAGCGGGAACTTGAGAAACAAATTGCTTCATTTCTTCCACGGGGTCTTCTGCATTTAGTATGCCTCCGCTCACGGCAATACCACTTACGCCAGTTTGCATGATCGAGTGGATGTCTTGCTTTAAAATGCCTCCGATGGCTACGATGGGCAAAGGGATGTTATGGGCTTGCATTTGCTGCACGATGCTTTGATAGCCCTCAATACCTAATACGGGCGAAAGATTCTTTTTGGTAGTAGTAAATCTAAAAGGGCCACAACCTATGTAGTCGGCTCCTTGGCGATAAAGGCGTTCAACATCGGCAAACGTATTGGCTGTACCACCTATGATGTAATCCTTTCCAAAAAGTTTTCGGGCCTCATCAACAGGCATATCATTCTTGCCTAAATGCACACCATTGGCTCCTGTTGTTTTTACCCACTCCACATGGTCATCGAGCACAAACACGGCATGGTATTGCTTACATAAAGCCCCTATTTCGGTAGCTGCTGCCAAAAAAGTAGCTTCATCGGCATCCTTCATTCGAAGTTGCACCCATCGACAACCTCCTTGGAGTGCCAATCGAGCACCTTCAACATAACCATAGCGTGTGTTAGCATGGGTTATAAACTGTATCATGCGATTATCATTTTTTGAGGATTAAACAAATGACAAACAGGTCCATGCCCCTCTCCTATCTTCACAGTGCTACCTGCTTCGAGTGCTTTGCTGAGATAAACTGTGGCATGCGACACTGCATCAGGCAAGCACAAGCCGCGTGCTAAGAACGAGGCAATGGCTGACGAGAGTGTACACCCCGTGCCATGTGTATTGGGTGTGGCAATAGCGGCATGTGTAAAAGTGTGTATGCTACCATCTTTCACATATAGTTTGTCTGTTTTCACATCTCCCGCCAAATGTCCTCCTTTTATCAATACGGCTTCACAACCTAATGCCAAAATGCGCTGGGCTGCTTGATCCATATCCTGTGGTGTACTGATTTTGGTTTTCGACAAAACCTCTGCCTCGGGAATATTGGGCGTTAACAGAGAGGCTAAAGGCAACAACTCTGTGCAAAAAGCTGCAAGCGCATCGGGCTGCATAAGCATCGAACCACTTGTCGATACCATAACAGGGTCAACCACCAAACGTGTAGGAGCATATTGGCGCAAGGTACTGGCAATGGCATGAATGGTTGCTTGATCGTTTACCATACCCACTTTTATTGCCACTGGATGAATATCATCCATCACAGCCTTAATTTGTCCTGCTACGATGGGAGGTTCTATGGCTTGAATGGCTTGCACACCAAGTGTGTTTTGCACCGTTACGGATGTAATGGCTGAAGCGGCATAAACACCTAAGGCTGACATTGTTTTAATGTCAGCTTGCACGCCAGCTCCACCACAACTATCAGAGCCAGCTATTGTCAATACGCTAATATACCTCATTATTTATTGTTTTAAAAGAGGTCTAATTAGCCTGTGCCACAAAGAAAATACGGAATAGAAAAATAAACTTCAATCGTTGACGAGGTTGCTTACATCTGCGTTTTAATTATAAGCAAAGTAAAAAACAGAAATGTATGCAATTTTCGTTTTTATTGAAGCAATCCCTTCGGCAGCATTACCTACATCAGGTTCTATGGGTATAATCTCAGCATCACAAGCGTGAAGCACCCCTTATTTCTTAAACGGTTGCAAATATAAACAATAATATTAAGATAAAAGGTTGTATGAGGAGTTTTATTTTTCTTTATATTCACACCAAATTTCTTCTGCAAGATATTTATCACTTCTACAATGGAGGTCTGCCACACCATCTTCAAGCAAGGGGAGGATATCTGATGTGTAAAAGATATCCATAGCCTTTTCCATTGAAACACCATACATCTCTGATATCTGACAAATAATGCGAGAATATTTGGCTTCGAGAATTGCATGATACGCTTCGTCGTGCTTTTGGTTCATAACAAAATGCTTTGCTTAAAAATTACACATTTATCTAACACAGCTTGAGTACGAATACAGATTTGATTATTAGGTTTTTCGTATATCAAACGCTTTAAACACTCCTGCTTATCAATATCACCAGCGAAATACAAATCTATCGTTCTAAAAACTTTGTCATTAGCTATACCACCAATAACTATATCATAATCTCCAACGATGCGCCCTGCTCTGCATTCTGTAACAAAATCGAGCCAAGCCTCATCATATTTATGAAAGGTAATTGTCTTCCAACCTGAAAGTTCATCAGCTAATTCATACACATTGATAAAGGCAGTTTTTCCTCTGCGAGTAAATCTCTCTGCATATTTTACAGCTTGTTCATAAATTGTTGTAACATAAAATCCCACTCCAAAATCAAGATACGAACGAGAGTGTAACGTATCAGGAACTTCTATACCTATTGTTGATGCATGATAAACTTCCATTATACCAAAACTCCTTTCTCGCGCATATAATCAATCAAATCTTCCATAATATATTCTTTACTGAAAGTGTGAAGAACATCATAACTTGGCACAATGTAACTGCTGAGTATTCCTGTATCTTTCAGTTTACGATATACTTCACCTGCACTCATCCCTAAACGGCGAGAAAGATTACCTATGCAGTAGGTTATGAAATCTATATTATTGGAATCTAACTTATTATTGTCCATAAACTATATTTTTCCTATTTTATTTATCTTATGCCGCTTGCAAATATAAACACTGTCTCTTATACACATCTCCGAGCCCACGAGACGCGTAGTAATCTCGT
>UQPD01000105.1 GCA_900542795.1 uncultured Prevotella sp.
CGCGTCTCGTGGGCTCGGACATGTGTATAAGAGACAGAAATAATTCAGAAATGTGTTGGCTAAATGCGGCGGATTCTTTACCTTTGTAAACGCTAAGAGAAAAAGGTAACTTTGAACTCGTTCATCTTTATGGGCTGTCTTATGCTCCAAAAATAGCGTTTTTTGCTCTTGATTTTAGTTTGGAGTAGAATACGCAAAATTTGACAGCATGCTTTTGATGGGGGTATAAAGTAGTTTTATAAGGAGTTTGCCTTAGGGTGGATAAAGTTTTGGGCAAAAGGAAACGAAAGCTGGAAATTGTTCAATTTTTCCAAACCTTGAATGCCTTAGGTATTGGTTTGGTTCAGCTTAACGTCCTTCCATTGTTTGCCATAGCTCTTGCGAAACAGAAACAATAATCTATATATAATAAAGGAATTCACATGATCGACAGAATACGCACCATCATGGAGCACTATAAGCTCTCACAACAAGATTTTGCTTCGCTGATAGGCATATCAGCAGCAACACTCTCAAGTATCTTCAATGGTCGCACGCAACCATCGCAGCGTGCGGTTACAGGTATACATCAAGCATTCCCCGAAATAAATGTTAAATGGCTGATGTTTAATGAGGGAGATATGTTAGGGGCTGAAACAGGGTCTGCAGGAGTGGTTGATGACGCTAATGCGGCACATCAAGGTGCAGTGATTGCTCCTGAAGAAGCAGATGCTTTGGGAAGTTTATCAACAGGTAGTGCTGAGTCTCCCTCGCTCTTTCCAGAAGAAGCCTTCGTAGCTCCTCGATCAACTGTGGAGCAACGAGCGAATGCCTATGGTTCACGTCGAGATAATAGAAGTGTTATGCGTGGTGATGGTAATGTTATGACGAGTGCGATAAATATTGACAAAGAGGGACGTAGAATAAAAGAGATACGTGTATTCTATAGTAATGGTACTTATGAGTCGTTCGTACCTTCAAATAAATAATGATAGTGGTGCACGAAAAAGTATTTATCGTTTTTAGATGTACGATTCTTTTCTGGCAATTTACGGTCTCAAAAAAGTAAGTTAACTAACATGTCTGAGTATGTTAACTTAAATCGTCAAGTAAGTTAACTTAAATGGCAAAGTAAGTCAACATACTTTTTGTTTACATGAAAATGTTTTTATCCCAAACAACGATTAAGCGAGATAAGTAAGATCCTTATAAGACAGAAAAAGCAAGTTGCTTCAGGTAGAAGTAACTTGCTTTTTTAAGTTTATAGCGTTTTGGATATTGAGTTGGAAGGGGGTGTTTATTCGTTAAATACGCGTTTCCATTCTGCTTCGAAATTGGGCGTGAAGAAGTTTGTACCCATGCGTTGGTGAAGTTCGTTCATTGTAAAAAAACGACCACCATCAAGTTCATTAGTAGGTGTGGGAGAGAGCGTAGTCAGTACGCGGAATACATATACTAATTCGCGCTCTACCTCTGATTGGTGAATGTATTTGCACAAAAACTCGGGTTTGAGATTGGTAAGCCCAATTTCTTCGCGTGTTTCGCGTTCTAAAGCTTGTTCCACAGTCTCGCCCCAATCAATGTGTCCACCTACGGCTGTGTCCCATTTATTAGGCTGTACCGTTTTCCATGTGGGGCGGTGCTGCAGAAATACATCACCTTGTGCATTAAACACGTGTAGGTGAACTACGGGGTGTAGCAGCATGCTTTTGCCGTTGTGGCATTCACCACGCGAAGCACTGCCCAGCACATTTCCCTCATCGTCAACAAGGGGTAATATTTCAGCTGAATTGTCTTGCATATTCTTTATTGATTAAGGTATCAGCAATGAACTGTCACCATAGCTTAAGAAACGGAACTCATGGTTGAGTGCGTAGTTGTACACGCGGTGCCAATTATCACCAATAAGTGCGGAGACAAGAAGGAGTAGTGTTGACTTGGGTTGGTGGAAGTTTGTTACCATAGCCTTAATCACGTTGTAGCGATAACCAGGTGCAATGATGATTTGTGTTGAGGCATGTAATACGGGCAATTCGTTGCGATCCATCCATTGCAGAATAGTTTGCAGCGAGTTGAGTGTTGAGAGTTTAACCTCAGGCGAGGCAGCATAGTCGTAGGGCATCCATTGGGGTATGTGTAAATCATCGGGATGAATATCAGGATTGCGATGAATCATTACACCTAAGTAATAAAGACTCTCGAGTGTGCGCACAGAGGTCGTTCCTACAGCAATGCAATGTCCATCATGAGCTATGAGGCGTTCGATGCTTTGTCGTGTCACTGCAATCCATTCAGCGTGCATGGGATGACCGCCAATTTCCTCACTTTTAACAGGCTTAAATGTGCCAGCTCCCACGTGTAGTGTGATTTCGTTGCGTTCAATTCCCTTTTCATCAAGAGCACGGAGTACGCGTTCTGTAAAGTGTAGACCAGCTGTAGGTGCAGCAACCGATCCTTTCACCTTGCTATACACCGTTTGATAGGTCTTGAGGTCACACTGTTCGGTTGCTCTGTTTAAGTAAGGTGGGATGGGCAGTTCGCCAATAGCTTCGAGTACTTCAGAGAAAGTGATGGAGTCATCCCCCCAATCAAACACCACCTCGTGCCCCGTGCCACTTATTCCCACACGTTCGGCTGTGAGAGTAACGGGACGGCCGTTTACGTTGATTTCTCGTTCCAATCGACCTTCCTTCCATTTTTTCAGATTACCTACCAAACAAGTCCAGATTACGCGGCGTGTTGTGGCAAAGTTTATTTGGTAATCGTGTGGCGTGTGTGGTTCAAGGCAAAACACTTCAATCAGTGCTCCTGTAGATTTATGGAAGTGTAAACGCGCTTGAATCACCTTTGTGTTATTAAACACCATGAGTTCGCCTTTATTCAAATAATTAGGCAAATTGTAGAACGTGTCCTCAGCAATGTCTCCACTGCGGTAGAGTAAGAGTTTAGATTCATCGCGTACCGTTTTGGGATATTTAGCGATGCGTTCATCGGGCAGTGGGTAGTCGTAGTCGGCTATGTGAATGTGTTTAGGGTCTTGCATGATAAAATAAAATCTTTTTTTATGGCGCAAAGTTAGGTATTATAATTCGATTTGCGTTAACTTTGCGTGGTAAACCAAAAAATATACTCCATAAAATGTCAGAATTTCCCAAATGGTTATTAGGCTTGGCAGGTCTTAGTCTTATACCTCTATTGTGTTGTCCGCTATTTCTGTTTGGTGGTACACCCTTTGGTACCAGCGAATACATGATTGTACGTTTTTTACTCTATCTTGCTACCCAAATCCTTTGGTTAGCTCCTTTAGCAACCTTTTTTATAGGTTTAGACCTTTGGCGTCGCGGTTATGAGCGTGCTGGTGTAACAATCAATGTGCTTGGCGTGGTGCTTAGCGTGTTGGCATTTTTATTGTTGTTCTTATAAGGGGATATAAATAGGTTATTAGGTTATAAAGGGATATGAGGTCAAAACTCTCCAATAAACTTATAACCTTTTATTTTTTCTCTAATCCTCTAATAACCCTTTATAAACTCTCCATACCTCTTTATGATGTTGCCCCCAATCCTTGAAACAGCTACAGAACTTTTTGATGCCCTTCAGCGCATCAAACCCACGTGGAAAGTGCGTACCAAGTATGGTGTGTTGCGCGAAGTGCTCACTGTTGGAGTTGACCAAAAGTTGCGCGAAGTAACCATTAAAATGAGTGGCCTTTATGCCAAAATTGATTATTTGGTGAAGCAACACCAACTGCGCGAAAACGATCGTAGCTTATCGTTCGCTATCAACGATGCTCGCAACCGTTTGCGTTATCTCAGTGTTACACCCGATGCAGAACTCGAAACCGCTTGGGGTACCGATTTAAAAGCTGTAGCACGTTTTATAGAACTGATATACGATGTCCCCGTGCCTAAGGAATTGCAAGTTCAGTTCCCTCTCAACACCCAACGTATGGTGCCCAAGCGTTTGCGCGATGGAGCAGACAAAGTGTTAGACTATTTTCGTTGCACCATATTGCGCTGGGATAATACCTACATCTATGCTACGCGCGAGGATACCGATCAGGAAGTACGCATAAACTATGTAGCACATAATGATTATGTACCTGGTGATTGGACCTATCTGCGTCAATGTATGGTGCAAGGCGAGGCACTCAATGTGGTGCGTCCGCGTGTGAAGGGAAACGACATATTGCCCGAACTTTTGATATATGCCCCCGACTATTTGATAAACGTAACCACGGTTTCAAAATGTTTTACCCCATTTGGCTGCACAGCCTTTGCCGAATTAGTTGAGCGTATTAAGCCTGTTGCTCAGTCACGTCACATCCTGCTTGGTAACTTTGCCGGACAGTTACTCGACGAGGTAGCCTATGGTGAAGAACATTCTTATGCCGAAAGCATTAAGGCTTTTTTTAAGCGCAATGCTTTGTCCATTGCTACCTGTCCAGATATAGATGCTACCTTCCACGCAGATGCTCGTCAGCAACGCAGCAACATTGAGCACATTATGCACAATGAATATACCAAGCAAACGGCAGAAACTTTCCGCAGCGATCACATCATTCTTGAGCCCTCTTTCTTTAGCGACATGCTTGGGCTGCAAGGACGTATGGACTTTCTTGATTTAAACTTTCGTACAGTGATAGAACAAAAATCGGGAAAGTGCAAGTGGCAACCAGGCGTCCGGGCAAACGAATACACAGGAAAACAAGAGCCTCATTACGTACAGGTTTTGCTCTATCGTGCTTTGCTACATTATGACTATCAAAAAGTTGATAGCGACCACATGCAAGCCTTTTTGCTTTACTCGCGCTATGTGAATGGGCTTGATGCAGCCCCTTCTGCCCCCAATCTTCTTTTCGAAGCTATTAAGTTGCGCAATCAGTTAGCATGGTGTGAAGGGTGGTATGCTCAAGGTGGCATGCGTTTGCTCGAAACGCTTACTCCTCAAAAACTTCACCCTGGCGCTTTTGGTTCTTTGTGGACCCAATATACGTTGCCTCAACTTGAGCTTTTGTTCCGTCCCATACATCAAGCTACCTCTCTCGAACGTGCTTACTATTTTCGCTTTTTGCAATTTGTAGCCAATGAACAAGTACTTTCAAAAATAGGCAACCGCAATAAAGAAAATGCAGGTTTTGCAGCCACATGGACCTCTTCGCTTGAGGATAAGCGTCAAGCAGGCAATATCTACGAAAATCTCACCCTACATCCCGATGAAGTAGGCGATCGTGTAGAAAACATTACCTTTTCCTTCTGTAATGACTTTAAAGGAGGTGATGCCGATTTGTCGAACTTCCGTGTGGGTGACATTGTTTTCTTCTATCCCTACCAACCAGGTAGCATTCCTGATGCAACAGCAACCATGGTGTTTCGTTGCACTATAACCGACATACAACCCCAATCCGTGCGTGTGCGCTTGCGCAACGCACAAACCAGTCGCACTGTGTTTGAGTATTTCAATAAAAGTGTATGGGCTATGGAGCACGATTTTATGGATTCATCCTACAATGCACAATATCGTGGCTTGCATGCCTTTCTTTCTGCTCCTCAAGAACGTCGCGACTTGTTATTAGGGCAACGTCGTCCTGCGATAGACACCAGCATAACCCACCTTGTGGGCGATTATGGCAGCGAAGAGTTTAATAACCTTGTGCTTCATGCTCGTCAAGCTCGCGATCTTTACCTTGTGATAGGTCCACCGGGAACGGGTAAGACTTCCTTTGGTATGAAAAATATTCTTATGGAGGAATTGTTACAACCAGGCACCAATGTATTGCTTCTGTCGTATACGAACCGAGCTGTCGATGAAATTTGTAGCAAACTTGTAGAAGTACCCAATCTCGATTTCATTCGTTTGGGTAGCGATTTTAGTTGCGAAGCGCGTTATCGTTCGCATTTACTTAGTGAGCGCATAGCCCAAATGGAGCAGCCCAATGTGCAGCGTGTCCGCAATCTTATTGCCAACACACGCGTGTTCTGTGGCACCACCACAGCTCTCAATGCCGCATTATCTTTGCTCGAGCTCAAGCAGTTCGACCTTGCTATAGTAGATGAGGCATCGCAAATACTTGAGCCTCACATCATTAGTCTTATGAGTGCGCTGCATTGTGGCGAAAGTGCCATAAAGCGTTTTGTGCTAATAGGTGACGAACGACAATTACCAGCCGTTGTGCAGCAAGGCACCGATGAGTCGAGCGTAGACGATCCTACGCTACAAGCCATAGGACTTACCGATTGCCGTCTTTCACTCTTCGAACGTTTGCTCCATCTTTATGGTTACAATGCTGACGGTAGTTGTTGTGAGGAAGTGTGCCATTTGTTAACTCGTCAAGGTCGCATGCATCGCGAAATTTCAGCATTTCCCAGCGAGGCTTTTTACGAAGGTAAACTCTGTGAGGTGCCTCTACCACATCAAACAGCCCCAACACCGCATCCGCTCAAAGGTCAACAACCCGATTGGATGAATCTTGTGTTGAAGTATCGTCGCATGTCGTTCGTGTCATGTGTACCATCCGACAATCCAGACGAACCTGATAAGGTAAATCAACTCGAAGCCAACATCATAGCTCAGCTTGTGGTAAAAGCCTACAAGTCGGCCTCAAAAACTTTCAATCCCTTGTTGTCAGTGGGTGTTATTGTGCCCTATCGTAATCAGATTTCCACCGTTCGCACGGCTATCGACCGCTACGGCATTTCTTGTTTGCATAACATCACCATCGACACCGTAGAGCGTTACCAAGGCAGTCAGCGTGATTTAATAATTTACAGCTTTACTGCCAAAAAGAAATATCAGTTGCAGTTCCTTACAAATAACGAGTATGTTGACCCACGTACTGGCTCCATTATCGATCGTAAACTTAATGTTGCAATGACTCGTGCGCGTTGCCACCTCGTTCTTATAGGGAATGCCCCGTTGCTTAATGCAGGTAACACCTTTAGTCGCTTAATTGCCTATGCAAAGAAAAACGATAGCTTTTTTGTGGTGAACCATTCTATATAAGAATAAGAAATGCCATGCAGAATTGGAGTATGTAATAATCCATTTCTGCATGGCATCTATTTATGGGTGCTTCTATAAAGGATAATTCATGCGAGATGTTTATCAGAAGCACCCCTTACAAATTCAAAATAACTCTTAGACTTCCCATCATTTGTTTCTTACCGCTTGTATTATAATAATGTAAGGCTGGTTGTAACGAGAAGTATTTGCCGAGCGGATGTGTAAATGTGGCTTCAAGTTCAGTTTCGTGTGCATCGCTATAATAAGCACGGTTTACTAACACCGCTAATGTTCCGCCACGACGAGTCAGATTGTTCATAGCCAACGTAGCGTTGTAATAAAACTTTGCGGTTTCAGGATCTTTAATTTGGTGTGATATCGTAGCTGCTAACGCCACTCCCATGCGTCCTAAATGTCCGATGGGTTGTTCAGCAGTAATCCAATAGCCCACTTGCGTATGTTTTGTTTCTGTATCATCGCGTTGGTGGTTTCCGATGTTCCATCCTAATAAATAAGTAGGTACAAAGGCATCATCGTTTGCAGCATCGGCTGTGGTAGGTGTGTAGGTAATCGATCCTAATGAAAGAATTCCATCGGTATGCGGACGAAAACGAAACGAGTGGTTTAATGTGTCGTAAGCCTTACCATTATACACACTAACTTGTGCCAACCACGCTGTTGTGGGAGTGTAAGTGAAATGCACACCCATAGCCGTCATCGGAAATACATTTATTACGAAATTGTCGTTAACAGTAGGCACGCAGCCACACGAAGCTCCTGTAGCAATGCCCGCAATAGGCGAGCAAAAGTAATCCTCGTCAGCTTGTCTGAGTCCCGCAAATGCGCTAAAGTTCTTCCACTTCTGTTCTAATCCAAAGTGAACCAATCGTAGCGGACGGTTTTGTGCATTGATATTCGAGAAATCTTGCATCACCTCAGTCACATCTTCAGTAGGTCGGTAAGTCGACAAAATGCCCGTGCTCAGTGTAGCCCCTTGCCACAACCCCACTTGTAAGTTCGCATCTACGCGGTTTGCCCATCCGCCTTTACCATCAGTCATGTTCCATTGTCCTTCTGTAATGGCGCACAGTTCCCACTTCACACGCGAGTCTTCGGCTTGCTGTTCCTTCTTATCAATAGAGTCGGTAACAGTGTGTTGTGCAAAAATAGGGGAGGCAAGGCAAGCCCACATGCTTATTATAGTCCCCCAAAACATCCTTTTTTGTTTTATTCTTTGTGTGTACATAGTGCGAAAAAGAGACCTTATCATTTGACGTGTATTCGTAAATAACCTTCTGTTGAGTTTAAGATAGCCAGATATAAGAGTTTAGGGCAATCCAATCTCTCATACCTGGCTATATTCTAAATATCCCGAATGGGATAAGTTCGTGCAATAACGTAACTTTTTTAAAAAAAGACTATGCTTTATTTAGTTACGCGGCGTGCGCGGCGTTTGGGTTTCTCTTCAACTGGTTTTTCAATTTTTACACCAGCCAATTCGGGGTCAATCATAATGCGACCACAGTATTCGCAAACAATGATTTTTTTGCGCATACGTACATCGAGTTGACGCTGAGGCGGAATTTTATTGAAGCAACCACCACAAGCATCACGCTGTACGTAAACAATGCCGAGACCATTGCGCGAGTTTTTGCGAATACGCTTAAAGGCAGCGAGCAAGCGAGGCTCAATGGTCTGCTCAAGGTTCTTGGCTTTTTCGCGAAGCTTTTCTTCTTCAGCGCGTGTTTCGGCAGTGATG
Source organism: uncultured Prevotella sp. (assembly GCA_900542795.1). Classification (GTDB taxonomy): domain Bacteria; phylum Bacteroidota; class Bacteroidia; order Bacteroidales; family Bacteroidaceae; genus Alloprevotella. Next base: position 8,741 of record UQPD01000105.1, read on the forward strand.
TCATCAAGTTCAGCCTTCTTCATGTCAAGGTCTGCGCGGCGCTCTTCCAATTGATGGCGAGCATGTTCGGTGTCATTTTTGCGAGCATCGATAGCACGTAAGGCTTCGTTGATTTTTTTATTCTGAAGTTCCACTTCGAGACCTTGGAACTCAATTTCCTTAGAGAGCATGTCATACTCGCGGTTGTTTTTCACATCCTTGAGTTGTGCCTTATAGCGCTGGATGGCAGCGTTAGCCTCGTTCGTTTTGGCACGCTTTGCGGCAATATCAGTGTTGAGGTTTTCAACGTCTTCGTTGAGTTTGCCGATGCGGTGAGTAAGACCCTCAATTTCGTCCTCAAGGTCTTGCACTTCGAGGGGAAGCTCGCCGCGCAGTGTCTTGATGCGGTCAATTTCAGAGAGAGTGGTTTGCAACTGATAGAGGTTCTTCAGTTTTTGTTCTACGGACATGTCCGCAACATCTTTCTTTGCCATAGTTTTGAGTGTATGTTTCAGTTTTTTATTGAAGTCGTCTAAACTTTTATGAAGTTCAAGATTTGCCTTTATTTTTGAAGC
>UQPD01000106.1 GCA_900542795.1 uncultured Prevotella sp.
TCTTTTCGGATTGAAAGGGATGAAAAGTAGGATGTTTTCTTGAAGAATGTAAGGTTTTTATAGGTTCTTCTCCAAAAGCACAGTTTTAAACTCCTCTAGAACTATGTCGTTAGATGCAAATATGCTTAGCATTTTGTACCAAGTTATTTTTTCTGTTACTTATTTGACGAAGAGCCATGCATAAAAAAAGAAGTAAAAGGTAATGAGAGGTGCATAAACACATGCGATTCTCTTACTTTTTACTTCTTTATTTTTTTACTGAATTTCGTTTTTAGAACTCAGCAGACTTTGGAGTACGAGGGAAGGGGATTACGTCGCGGATATTCTGCATACCCGTAACAAAGAGGATGAGACGTTCAAAGCCCAAGCCGAAACCTGCGTGAGGACATGAACCATACTTGCGAGTGTCAAGATACCAAGTCATATCCTTCATAGGAATTTTGCGTTCGTTGATTTCGTTCATCAACTTGTCGTAGCTTTCTTCACGTACACTACCACCAATGATTTCACCAATCTGCGGGAAAAGAACATCGGTACCTTGTACAGTCTGACCGCTCTTACCACCAAAACCAGACTCTTCTTCGTCAATCTTCATGTAGAATGCCTTGATAGCCTTGGGATAGTTGGTCATGATGACAGGCTTCTTGAAGTACTCTTCAACAAGGAAGCGTTCGTGCTCTGAAGCAAGGTCATCGCCCCATTCGCAAGGGAACTCAAATTTCTTGCCCTTAGCAATGGCTTCCTGAAGAATGCGGATACCCTCAGTGTAAGGAAGATGAACGAACTCAGAATTGAGAACACCTTGCAAACGCTCAATAAGACCTTTATCAATCATCTTGTTGAGGAATTCAAGATCATCTTTACAATTGTCGAGTGCCCAACGGATACAATACTTAATGAAGTCTTCTTCTAACTCCATGAGTTCGGGAAGATCCATAAAAGCAACTTCAGGTTCAATCATCCAGAACTCTGCCAAGTGACGAGGCGTATTTGAGTTTTCTGCACGGAAAGTAGGACCAAAGGTGTAAATAGCACCCAATGCAGTAGCACCAAGTTCGCCTTCAAGCTGTCCACTTACGGTGAGTGAAGTTTGCTTGCCAAAGAAGTCGTCAGAATAGTCAATCTTACCATTTTCGTCCTTCTTAAGGTCGTAGAGGTTCTTTGTAGTTACTTGGAACATCTGACCTGCACCCTCACAGTCGGATGCTGTGATAAGCGGAGTATTGAAATAGAAGTAGCCGTGTTCGTGGAAATAGGTATGAATTGCCATTGCCATGTTGTGACGGATGCGCATTACAGCACCAAAAGTGTTGGTACGCAAACGTAAATGGGCATATTGACGCATGTACTCGAACGACTGTCCCTTCTTTTGCATGGGATAGTCAGAACCACAAGTGCCGAGCACCTCTATTTGGTTAGCCTGAATTTCTACACTCTGACCTGCACCCTGGCTTTCAACCAATGTACCTACCACGCTCAAGCAAGCACCCGTTGTGATGAGTTTAATCATTTCGGCATCAAACTTTTCAACATCGGCTACAACTTGAACATTCTTTATGGTGCTACCGTCGTTAAGAGCAATAAAGTTAACTGATTTGCTGCCACGGCGAGTACGTACCCAACCTTTTACACAAACTTCTGTGCCGAAGTCTGTGCGACTAAGCACGTCTACAATCTTTGTTCTCTTCATAATGGCTTATTTCTCTGTGCGAACCTTCTTCAAGCAATGCAATTACCTGCGTTGCGACACGCATATTGCACAAAGCAAACGCCCCAGCCTTTCGGTGCTTTTTGCATTGCTTGATAAAGGTAAACACACACTTAATGTGTTATTGTGTTGTGTTTTTATTCAAATGCGCCCATACGGAGCATCTGTACTTCTTTTTCTGTAAGATAACGCCAATCACCGCGACGTACGTTCTTCTTAGTAAGACCTGCAAAATATACACGATCGAGCTTGATTACATGGTAACCGAGGCTTTCGAAGATACGACGTACGATGCGGTTCTTACCGCTGTGAATTTCAATGCCGACTTGCTTCTTATCGGTTTCTGAAGCATATTCAACAGCATCGGCCTTAATTTCGCCATCCTCAAGTGTAACACCTTCGGCAATCTGACGGATGTCGGCAGCCGAAACATTTTGGTCGGTTGTTACATGATAAATCTTCTTCTTCAAGAACTTAGGATGTGTGAGTTTTGAAGCCAACTCGCCATCGTTAGTAAGCAACAAGACACCTGTTGTGTTGCGGTCGAGACGTCCTACAGGGTATATACGTTCGGGACATGCATTGCGCACGAGGTCCATAACCGTTTTACGATTTTGAGGATCATCGCTTGTTGTAACATAACCCTTAGGCTTATTGAGCAATACGTAAACCTTCTTTTCAATCTTAACGAGGTTATCGTGGAACTTCACCTCATCGGTGCGAAGAACTTTAGTACCGAGTTCTGTTACGACAGTTCCGTTTACGCTTACAACACCTGCTTCAATATACTTATCGGCATCACGACGCGAGCAAACACCTGCATTTGCCAAGAACTTGTTCAAACGCATAGGAACTGTAGGATCATAATTTTCTTCCTTATATTCTAAGCGCTTTTTCTGTGAATACTTAGCGTGTGCATCGTATGCACCACGACGTCCGCCACCGAATGAAGAATTTCCACCTTGGAAACGGGGTTTATAACCACCACCATTCTGACGGTATCCACCACGCTGCTGTGAGCTACCATACGACTTATAGCCGCCTTCAGTTCCATAGCTATTGTTGTTATCGCTCTGCTCATAGCGTGAACGATAGCCACCTTGACGCTGCTGATAGCCACCACGTTCTGTCTGTTGTCCGTAACGCGACTTACCCCAACGGTTTCCACCGCGTTGCTGATAGCCACCTTCACTGCGCTGTTGGTAAACGCCTTCGCCATCGTTTGAGTTATAGCGAGAGCGATAGCCACCTTGTGAAGGACGCTGGTAGCCGCCTTCATTGTTATAACTGTTGTAATTGTTGTAAGAGCGAGAATCATCACCGCCATTGTAGCGAGGGCGATAACTGCTTGCACCACGCTGGCTGTAATTACTGTTTACGGGAGTTGCACCACGGCTAAAACGAGGTCTGCTCGGACGTTCGCTGCCATAATGATTGCTACCATAACTGTTTCCGTTTTGCGACTTGTAGCCATCACGGCTATTGTTGTCGTTCTTGTAAAAATCTTCACTCATAATAATAATAAATAAATGGTTTGTTGATAGATTGCATTCTCACGAACGCATTTTTTTGTTTTAGGTAGGTATTCTGTAAGTTTCCTACATGGTTATAAAATGAATACCTATTTATTACTTTAAAACAAGGCAAAGAGCTGCATTCGCATACAACTCTTGCCTGTGTTGTTATAGATTTTTTTGTTTGCTTTGTTTAATCACCTTTTAAATTCCCGTGTAATTGTGCGGTGTGATAGCACGAAGTTCTGCCTTAATTGCATCGCTCACTTCCAAAGTGTCGATGAAATTGTGAATTCGTTCTTCGGTAATAGCTTCGTTGGTACGTGTAAGTGCCTTCAAAGCTTCGTAGGGATGGGGATATGACTCACGACGAAGGATGGTTTGAATGGCTTCTGCCACTACTGCCCAGCAATTATCGAGATCGCGACGGATGCTTTCTTCGTGAAGCAAGAGTTTGCGGAGTCCCTTCAATGAACTCTGGAACGCGATGAGTGAGTGTCCCATAGGTACACCGATATTACGGATAACGGTAGAGTCGGTCAAGTCGCGCTGCAAACGACTAATGGGAAGTTTGCGACTGAGGTGTTCGAAGATGGCGTTAGCCAAGCCGAGGTTACCCTCAGAGTTTTCAAAGTCAATGGGATTAACCTTGTGAGGCATAGCGCTTGAACCAACTTCACCCTTCTTAATGCGCTGTTTAAAGTATTCCATTGAAACATACTGCCAGAAGTCGCGATCCATGTCGATAACGATGGTGTTAATGCGCTTCATTGCATCGAAGAGGGCAGCCATATTGTCGTAGTTGCTAATCTGCGTTGTGTATTCCTCGCGCTGCAAGCCGAGTTTTTCACTAACGAACTTACGACCAAAAGCACGCCAATCGTATTCGGGGTATGCAACATGATGTGCATTAAAGTTACCAGTTGCGCCACCAAACTTAGCTGTCATGGGGCAAGCCTTGAGCAAAGCTACCTGCTGTTCAAGACGATATGCAAAAACCTTAACCTCCTTACCCAAGCGTGTGGGAGAAGCGGGCTGTCCGTGTGTCTTTGCCAACATAGGAATGTCTTTCCACTCTTCAGCATAAGTGTTAAGCTGGTCAATCAACTCTTGCAACAAAGGAAGGTAAACCAACTCGGTTGCATCCTTCAGCATAAGGGGGAAGGAAGTGTTGTTGATATCCTGAGAGGTAAGACCAAAGTGGATAAATTCCTTGAAATGGTCGAGACCGCCAATTTTGTCGAACTGTTCCTTGATGAAATACTCAATAGCCTTCACATCATGGTTAGTGATGCTTTCAATATCTTTTACTCGTGCAGCGTCAGCCTCTGAGAAGTTGCGATAGAAGTCGCGCAGTGTTTCGAAGAGTTCACGAGGGAAGTCTATCAACTGTGGAAGAGGAAGTTCGCACAAGGTGATGAAATACTCAATTTCTACACGCACGCGATACTTCATCAGCGCATACTCTGAAAAGTAGGGAGCTAAAGGTTCAGCCTTAGCACGATAACGTCCGTCAATGGGAGACACTGCAGTAAGAATATCCAAATCCATGATGTCTTAACAAAAAGGGGTGTTGAGTTAATGTAACTTTGGTCTGTTCTGTTTTTATTTCTGTGCGAAACGCCCCATAAAAATAGATTCTGTGCGAGGGGGTATAGCAGTTTAACACTGCTTCCTTGGGCATCGAACAAAACTCTTTTTTTGCTGGTAAACAAAACAGCCTTTATACCATGCAAAGGTAACTTAATTTAAGATACCAACAAAGTGCGTAGCCTAAAGAGTTTGTTTTTTTCTTATCAAAAACCTACATTTTGCTCTATTTTATCATATTTAGAAAGCAAATAAGGTTTTTGTGTAATGGAAAAGTAAAAAAGATGGAGCTAAAGATAGGGGTATAAGCATCCTTGACACGCAACCTTATCCCCTACCCCATAAAAAACAGACAGCGCAAAAATCTCATGTGAATGACATTTTGCGCTGTCTGTATAAATATGTATCAGCTAAAAGTTAGCTTAAAGATATCGTTGAATTAGTTGGGGAAGCTTGGAGTCTTACCAAAGTCCTTATAGCCTGATTCAAAGAGATCCTTAACATTTGAGATTTCCTCAACCATGCCTTCGGGCATTTCCTTCAAAGTACCAGCCTTTACAAGTGCCTCCATGTCAGCTCTGAACTCCTTGTCCATCTCGGGAGTATAAACACTGAAGTAGTTACCATAGTCGCCAATGTAGAGTGCAATCTGACGGAGGAAGCCCCAACGCTCAAAGTAAGGATAGAGGTTGTAACCTGAGATACGTGACACCTTGCGGATGTAGTTGAGTACGAAAGGCATGGTGTTAGCCTTAGGATTGTTACCACCATCAAGGTAGCCGTTCTTTACCCAGCAGCTTTCGGGGAACTTTTGCTTAAGCACGGCAAGTTTACCGTTCTTGTTGTTGTTCTGAGCAGAAGCAATCAACTCATACTTATCAACGCCATCATTCTTTTCAACAGTTGAACCATTTTCGTTATCGTTCTGACGAAGTGCTTCGTACCAGTCGGGAGCAAAATCGGGCACACCGTGAGTAGTGAAGTAGTTGTAAAGAAGAACGAAGGGACAAAGAGTTTCGCCTACACCAACTTCTACGTTATGAAGAGCCTCTTCGGGAACTTTGGCGTAATCCTTTACAGTTGAGTCCTTCATTGTTTCGCAGAATGCACGCAAAGCTGCATTGGGCTGTGAGCCTCTGTTTACATAAGCAAAGTGGCGCTTGCTGCTGAAACGTGAACCCTTCACACCGCTCGAAGCTGTTTGGATGTCGAGATAGTTGGCATCAACAAAGTGCTTACGTGCAGGTGCCCACTGCTGAATCTTATCAGAGGTGTGGTATCCCATCTTCATAATATTGTAGTATGAGTTCATGTTGTTGGTAACTTCGCCCATACCACCCCAGCAGAAGTAGGGGTGCATCTGATGTTGGTGACCCCACTCGTGTGAGAGACCCCAAATAGCGTCATCGTCACGATTTACGAGTGTGTTACAGTTAAGTACACGAGATTCTTGGTTGTGGTGGAATGATACACCGAAACCACCTTGGAACATGTAGTAAGTGTAGTTGGTGTAAGCCATCGTGCGGTTGTCGGGCAAACGGTTGTACTTAGTAAGACCCAACAAGTCGTGTTCCCACTGAATCAAAGAGTCGAGCACGTTCATGTACTGACGATAACCTATTGAACCATCAATAGCCTTGCAATAGTCGTGCAAGCCCTTTGAAGTCCAAATAGAGTGAACCTTCTTACCAACTACGTCCATACAGAGGTTAGTAGCTTTGGCTGTTATCTCATGCATTTCCTCGTTTGTCTTATCGGGAGAAAGGAAACCATTGATTTGACCATTGAGGAAGTGAACCTTGATAGCAGGTTGCAATTCAGGGTTCTGGTCAGCATAGTAGCAAACGTAAGCCAAACCTGGATAGTCGAATGTATAGTCGATGGTGTTAAGACCATTCTTTACGTTGAATGTAAAGCTCTGAGGATTACCACCGTCAAAGTTACCACCATCCTTACCTTCATACCATGCAGTTACAGTTACAGGCACAGACTTGCCATCGGGCAAACCTGACACAGCAACGATGTGCTTACCCTTGCTGATATTGATACCTGTTACACCCTGACGCTGGTCGTAATACTTACCAGGAGCATTCCAGTTGTTACTCTGTGTAACGTAAGAAAGCTTAGCTTTGTAAGTCTGAACGCGGCAATTCTTGTTGTAAGTTCCGTCAAGGATTTGAGATGCCAATTCACGATAATAAGGCTTATCGATTTTTTCATTGATATCCTTCAGTGTTACACCTTCCTTTAATTCAGAAAGTGAAGCATCTGTAAACAAGCTGTAAATGCTGTTTGAAGGAAGATCTGAAAGACCTTCGTTACGACCTTGTGTAATGGTGAAGGTTTCACTAAGGCCCTTATCTTCATTAGCAAAGACTACGCTACCTGAACGCTTGAACTCGTTGGGGTTTTCAGCTACGTGAATGTAAACTGTGCCATCAGCAGCCTTGTCTATTGTAATCCAATCAACATTAGGTGTTGCAGTAAACTCAACATTCGCTGTAATATCAAAGCAGAGCGTACGTTCACGATAGCTAATTGCCTGACGGTGAGGAGCAACGATTGTGGGGAAAGCATCACTCGACAACTTTACCTGAGCCATTACAGGCTGCGCAGTATAGCATGCCATAGCGAGCGTAGCGCAAGTGAATATTTGTTTGATGTATTTCATTGATTTTTCTTTTTTATTAAAAGAGCTGAACCTCCGTTAGAAATTAGAGTACAACCTTTTTTCCGTTTACAAAGTAGATACCAGTAGCGAGGTTTACAGTTTGCGTACCATTTACGCTACCCTGCCATACTTGCTTACCATCTATTGAGTAGATGCGAACTACGCAAGGAGCACCGCTGGTCAGAACAACAGCACCCTTAGTAGCTTCTACAGTAAGAGCGTTGTTTGCTACAGCAACATTGCCAATACCTGTAACGTCTTCTTCCTTCTCAACAACCATGAATGAGCTTGTCTTCAAAGTCAATTCGGGGAAATCGCTTGAAGTAATCTTAGCATAAACCTTGCTAAAAGGCTTCTTGAAGCTGTACATACCTACATACGAAGAACCATTCATAGTGAAAAGGTCGGTCTTGGCAATTTCAGTTTCAGGAGTTGCGCTTGCATCCATGAGTTCTACTGTGATACCACTTGCTGAACCTGCTGCATTCAAAACGTAGTCTCTCAAGTTGAGAGTGTAAGGAGCTTTACCTTTCTTAAACTGTTGTCTGTCAGTATTAGTAAGCAAATAGTAGATAGTCTTTTGTGTAGTCTTATCATACTTTGAATTCAACTTCTTATGGATGCTCAATTCTTCTGCCTGAGGTGCATAAACAAAGTGGTCTACGCTGTTGGGATCAGGGAGAGAATTAAATGCAAGCTTGTTGTTTGAACAAGTGTAAGCATAAATGCTACCTGTGGGCAACGTTACTGAAGTCAACTTATTATTATCTACAGCTACATACTGAAGTTGGGGAGCTGAAGAAACATTGAGCGTTGTAAGTGCATTGTTCTCAGCAAACACCTGACGCAAAGAAGGCTTGTTAGCGTTGAAAGCGAGTGTGTTGATTTTGTTATCGCCACACATCACCACTGAGATAGAATCGCATTTCGCAGCAATTGAAGTGAGATGGTTGCCGACGGCCTTAACAACGTCAAGGTTAACGCTACCACCTAATGAAACACTACCTGTGAACTCATTGTTGCTGATGTTGAGATAGTGAAGTGTTGGACTGCTGTAACCAAAAGTAGTCTTCTTATCGCCACGGTTACCAGCAATCTTATTACCCGAGATGTTCAAAGTCTCCATATTGGGATTTGTAGCCTCAGTCATCGTGAACGACACGATTTTGTTGTTCGAGCAGTTCAAGTCGGTAAGACCTTTCAGTGAGGTTACGTTCAACGTATCAATTTCGTTGTTCTGGCAATAGAGCGAACGCAAACTTGATGCACCTGAAACGTCGAGCTTCGTAATACCTGCGTTTGAACAAATCAGCGTTTCAATGCCTGCTGACGAAGAGATAGTGATGTCGGTACCTGCTACCTTACCCTCCACTGTGAGCAATTTGTCGGTTGTAGGCTCATACTTAGTGAGATTACCATCACCCCAGTCAACCTTAACATCTGAATCTGTCTGATTGAGTTTCAGAATGATAGTTTCACCTATGCTTTTGTTAGTGGTAAAGCGTACCATATCATCTGCCATGGCAGGAGATATAGCAAGCATTCCAGCTGCAAGCAGCGAAACAAAGAGTTGATTTTTTTTCATAGAAAGTATAATTGTTTATAGGATATAGCTGTTTTCCACGATATACTTGAACACCGAACCATCTCCTTTTTTTATGCTTATCATACAATTGGACACAATTCGGTCTTTCAAAGTATCATGTTTTCGGGTACAAATTTGGCTATAATTTTCTTAGCATACAAGTTTAATGCTGTCTCTTATACACATCTGACGCTGCCGACGATCTTACGCG
>UQPD01000107.1 GCA_900542795.1 uncultured Prevotella sp.
ATCTTGTTTTTTACTAAATAATAGCTGTTAACTTGTGGTTGCTATAAAACTTTTGATATTAAACATTATCTTTGCATTCAAAAAAGCACTACAAATTTTTTCTGATTGCTCTGAATGAGATTTTAGAGAGCATCTAAAAAACTAAATTGGGATAATGCACAAAATTGATAACAGAAGAATGAAGCTTGCATGGCTTTTGATGTGGGTGTATCTGCCTATGTTACTTGCCATTACCTTCCACCATCACGCAGAGGTGGAGGGCTCTTCTGCTACATTTTATTGTTATGATTGTGCGCATCACATTCACCACGATGGGCATTTAACAGCTGAACATGGATTTATGCACGATTGTGCACTTTGTCAGTTGCATGATTTACCCTATGTGGTGCCTTCTATTATTCATGTAGCAGCATTTGTTGTTATGTGTATAGTCGCATTCGTTTTGTCTTGTCCTTTTGTCAAGACTCGTAAATGCGACGTTCATTCTACTCGTGCTCCACCCGCATTTTTATCTTTATAGTATTTGATGATTAATCAAAAAAGGATCGTCTTATTTTTTTAGTAGGTTCAATCGATTGATTATCAATGTTTATGATGGGAAATAAGCAGCTAACATTTGTTACGCTTCTTTTTTCATCAATTATGGTCATGCGTTTACAAAAAGCGCAAAAGTTCATCATTTCTAAAAGGTTACTTCGCTTTTTTAGCCGCAGCTTGGTAGGCGTAGAGTTATTGGTTTGCCATCTCGTTGAAGAAAAAGCACGTTGAACCTTGATATGATTCAAACACATAAACAAATTATAAAGAAAAAATGAATTCAAAGCATATTCAGTTGATGTTCCTTTGGGGAGCATTGACACTTCCCTATACAGCCCATGCAACCCAAGTTCGAGGCGAAAAGCATTTACTAAACGATTCAGAGGTAGATTCTATCGCCCCAAACACAGATGCCAATGTCTTTGGACATGTAAAGGATGCTCAAACGGGCGAGCATGTGCCCTTTGTGGTTATTAAGGTGAAGGGTACTACAATTGTCACTACAACCGATAATACAGGTCACTTCTTTTTAAAAAACTTGCCAGAGGGTACATTTGGTATAGAGGCAAGATATTTGGGATATTCCTCTCAAACGATAAATGTGACGATTAAAAAGAACAAATCTCAAGAAGTTAATTTTACGCTCAATCCCAGCGATACCGACATTGATGAAGTGGTAGTTTCTGCCAACCGTAACGAAACCAAGAGAAGCATGGCCCCCAACTTGGTAAACGTAATAGGTAGTAAAGTCTTTGATATTACACAATCTACTTGCTTGGCAAAAGGGCTCAACTTTCAGCCAGGCGTTCGTACTGAAGATGACTGTCAGAATTGTGGATTTACGCAAGTTCGTATAAATGGTCTTGATGGTCATTACTCTCAGATATTGGTGAATTCTCGTCCAAATTTCTCTTCATTGAATGGTGTGTATGGCTTGGAGCATATTCCTGCTAACATGATTGACCGCGTAGAGGTTGTTCGTGGAGGAGGTTCAGCCCTTTTTGGTGCATCAGCTATTGGTGGAACTATTAACATTATCACGAAGGAGCCTCTGCATAATTCGGCATCTTTTGCGCATAATTTTATGTCGCAAGGTGGTGCTAATTCGTTTGACAATGTTACAACTGGCAATGTGTCGCTTGTTACTAATGATAATAAGGCTGGCGTGTATGCTTATGGGCAAACTCGCACACGTCAAGGTTATGATTATGATGGTGATGGATATACAGAATTGCCAGAGTTGAACAATCAAACATTTGGTCTTAATTCTTTTCTCCGTTTGAATCCATATTCTAAGTTAAGTCTACAATATCACGGAATCCATGAGTTCCGTCGTGGCGGTAACAAACTTAACCAAGCACCTCATGAGGCTAATATTGCAGAGCAGGTTGAACATAACATTCAAGGAGGTGGACTCACCTACGACTTTTATTCGCCTAACGAGAAAGATCGCTTGTCAGCCTATTTTTCATTTCAAACCACAGCACGCAAGAGTTATTATGGTGGAATAGGAGAGGGAACAGAAGAAGATAAGGAAACTGCTGAGAAGGCATATGGTACAACCCATAATTTTACTTATGTAGTAGGTACGCAGTATGTTCACTCATTTGATAAATTGCTTTTTATGCCGTCTGACTTAACTCTTGGTGGAGAATATAACTTTGATGATTTGAAGGATTTTATTATCGGTTACGATCGACACTTTAAGCAAAATGTGCGTATTGGTAGCTTCTTCTTTCAAAACGAATGGAAAAATAAGCAGTGGAGTTTCCTCGTAGGTGGTAGATTAGACAAGCATAACTTGGTGGATCATATTATATTCAGTCCGCGAGCAAATCTCCGTTTTAATCCTACTGAGAACGTGAATCTTCGCATAACTTATGCTGGTGGCTTTCGTGCTCCTCAAGCATTCGATGAGGATTTGCATGTAGGTGTAGTTGGTGGCGAACGACTGGTTACAACCTTAGCAAAAAACTTAAAGGAGGAACGCTCTAATAGTTTTAGTGTTTCAGCCGACTTGTACCACAGATTTGGCAATGTGCAGACAAACCTTTTGATTGAAGGCTTCTATACAGATTTGAATAATGTGTTCGCCCTTCGGCAGCTCAGTCAGCCTGATGCACAAGGTAATACCGTGCAAGAGCGTTACAATGCTTATGGTGCCAAAGTGCTTGGACTGAACATTGAGGGAAAGGCTACGTTTACACGTTGGTTCTCCCTTCAAGCAGGTGTTACCCTTCAGCAGAGTCATTACAATGAGGCGATAGCTTGGAATGACGAGGTGCCAGAACAGAAGTTCAAAAAGATGATGCGTACTCCTAACATATATGGTTATTTCACGGCAAGTTTTACTCCTATTAAACGTCTCACAGCTTCAGTTACAGGAAACTACACCGGAAGTATGCTTGTTGGTCATGCTGCAGGTTCGGGTGTAGACGAACCAGTGGCTGTGAATACCCCCAATTTTATGGAGGTTAATATGAAGTTAGCGTACGACTTTCCCATTTATAAGTACATAAACCTTCAGGTTAATGGTGGTATTCAAAATATAACCAACGCTTATCAGAAGGATTTTGACAAAGGTTGGAATCGTGATTCAGGTTATATCTATGGTCCTTCTTTGCCGAGAAGCTACTTTGTAGGGGTAAAGGTTAGTTATTGATTATAAGTATTCGCTCCGCAATGGATAGGGTATTCAAAATCTATAAATATTTATGACCGATTTAATAGTCATATCGTCCATCTCTTTCCCATTGGGAGTGATGTAATAAGCTGGCCAGGCATGAGAGGTAAGGGCTAATGCAGTTCTAAACTTTCATGCCTGGTTTCTGTATGCAATGTTCTTAAATACAGGAATCTTGGTGACACCCACTTTATCTCTCAAAATCTGTGCTAAGGTTTCGTTTTTACAGAAAATAAGAAGATTGTAAATGACTAAGTGACCGCTAATTCGCTGGTAATCAGAGAAATTAGCGGTCACTTGTCACTTTCCGTGCTATTGAAAAAAGGCGGTTCTAGAATGAAATACTTTTAGAACCGCCCATTTAATTTATTAACGTTTAATTATCAATTCTTTTTTGCCTCCAACTATATATACGCCATTGTTATACATTTGTGTGCGACGTCCAGATAGGTCGAAAATCATTTGTGGTGAATTTTGATTTTTATTGTTTTTATCTGTAACTGTCTGAATGCCGTTCGTTTTACCTTCAAATGGTAACAGAGGATATTGTACCAAGTTGAATGAGCGCAACGACAGACATTGTGACCCTTGCATATTTGCCAATAAACCTATACTTACGGTAGTAGGTTCAGAAACAATAAAGTGGATGCTGTTGGATGAGACTGCGCTCTTGCTATCCATAGCTTTATAAGCAAGCACACTATTTACTGAGGTGAATAGGTCGGCGGTGCAAGCTAAAGTGTCGCCCTTCATGGTAATTAAGTAGCAACCATTGGCTTCACCCTCATAATTGCCAAAATTAGCAGTAAATTCATATACACCGCGTGGCAAGTCTATTGTTTGATACACTTTATAATCAGCGAGTTTTTGGGCAAAACCATCCCAACCTGTGGTAATGGTTAGATAATCAGATTTTTGAGTGTCAACATGAGCACCTGTTAGCACGTTCTTATCTTTTACTGCGTGTTCTGTTTTCCAACCCTTCAGTGTCATAAAACGATTTGGAGTTGAAGGGTTGACCATGTTTGCACTGTGGGTAAAGGGGGCTTCGTAGTTGGTAAAGTAAACTTCAGTTACGTTCTCCTCTCTTTGCCCCTCAAAATTAAGTGCGAACACACCTGCCGAACTGCTCCAGGCATCACCGTCAGGACCAAAGCCACTACGCACGCCCGTATTTGCATTAGATGTTGCATCTTCTGCATTTCCACCGCTTTGGTTAAATGAGTAATACACTTTTAAACCTTCAGCCTCAGCCTCCTTGATTTCGGTAGAGTTCATTGGTGCTATGATATGTGTGCGCAGTTTCTTAATTGTTGTATTGCTAAGGAACAATCCATCCCAAATACGCCATTCATCAATCATACCACACATAGGAGCATCTTCACAACCTAAAGCAAAAGATGTAAGCGTAGGCAATGCTTTACAATTAACTGTTCCAGTGCTGAATATAATGCCATCGCGCAGAAATACTACTCTGCCACTATTGTATGATACAGCATAGTGGTGCCACTCATTAGGGATAATGTAGCTTGCTGCAGATTGCGTATATTCGCTATTCATGTAAAAACGCATTTGTCCCGCAGGTTGTGTTTGCAGACAGAAGGTTTGCTTGTCTTGTCCGATGTGGTTACATGTGTCAGTAAGTGTAGTTGCTCGCATCCACCAATCAATGCTAAACTTTCGTTGTCCCTCAGTGAAGGGAACTTTTTTCAACGTCAAACGAGCAGAGTTTGCAGGCATAAAGTTTAGTCCTGTTTTACTATCTGCATTGCATACAGTTAAGGCACGCTCACGAGTGATACTATTTGCACCTGCTTCATTGCTTGCTTGCAACGTAACATCGTATACGCCAGGTATAGTTGGAGTAAAGGCAATTTTACTGCCATCACCTCGCATTACGGTGGGGTAATTTGTCAACGTCCATATGCTTTGTGTGGGAGCATAAGCTGATATGTCTGTTAACTTTACGCTCTCTCCTTTTACTACCGTTGCAGGCTCTACATCGAACGCTGCTTTTGGTGCAGCTGTCTTAACCTCAATGGTTTGTTCGGATGTAGCTACATGTCCTTCAGCATCAGTTACTTTTAACAATACTCGGTAGGTACCGCTCTTATCGTATGAGGTTGTGATGCAAGGCAATACCCCTTTACTTGTAGTGGCACCTAAAAGCGTCCATTCATAACTGTCGCCCTCTCGTTGTTGGCTTGCTACAAAACTCACCCTGTCGCCACATGAAATAATAGTTTGTGAACATCTAAACGAGGCATTCACTGCTGCAGCTGGCAACACCTGCAGTGTGGTGTCACTAATGGCTTCTTTGCCATTTACATCTATCGCAACTACCTTAATATGTTGCATACCTGGCTGTTTAAATGTGAATGTGGGCGATGCACCAACCACGTTTTCTTCGGCATCTGCACCTATTATTGTCCAATGCAGTGTGGCTATGTTTGTAGTTCCAATAGCATGTAACGTAGTGGGTTGTCCTGCCACAATGCCACTATCGGGCGCTGTGATTGTTACATGTGTTTGTGAGTCATAGTTTAAGCGTTGTGCAAGGTTTGTGTTTGTAGTATATCTACCATTGCTGAAAGTGGCGTGATTGCCGTTCGTGGTGTAGTCTTGTAAAACGGTTTCATTGTTAAGAGTAATTACATCACCTGGATAGTATGCTACGAGGTCTTGAGGTAACAATCCGTTTGCAAAGCGCAATTTGTAATTTGCCTTTACCTCCTCAGCAGTGCGTGCACTGCGCCAAATGCGTATTTCATCGTAATAGGCATTTTGGTCGTTTTTGTTATCCTTGCAAGAGAAAACCAAATCGCCAAAACCACCCAAACCACTATACTCGTTAGAGGTGATAGTGCCTTTTTCCTCGCCATTAACATAGGCTGTCATTCGATTTCCATCGACCACTAAGGCTATGTGGCTCCATTGGTTTACTTTTAAGGCAGAAGCGATATTAAGACGTGCGTTCGTGTTCCATCCAGCTGTAAATGTTCCATCAGCATTTGCATGAAACATAAACGTACCCCAACCTGGACCTGCACATTGGTTCCAATCTGTTAATGACAAAGGTCGAATCCAAAACTCTATGGTAGCCTTGTCGTACTTTGAAGTGAAGATCTTTGGAAGCGTCATACCCGAATGCGTCATGTAAAGGCAGCGGTTGCTTGCATTAAGTTTTGCGGTTAAAACACTCACAACGTTTGATTCTAAAGTGTCATAAATAGCACTTACACCATAAGAGCCTTCAGCGTCCAGGGGCAATGTGAATGATGTGGCTGAGGCTGCAAGAGTGCCCAAAAGTTTATCTCCTTTCAAAACTTTATAGCCTGTTAGTGTGCGAGTGGTATTAGTAGGAGCGGTCCATACCAGTTTGCCATTAACTATTGCTACGTTTTGTGGAGCTTTTATGCCACGACCAGGTACTATGACGGAGAGTATGGTCTGCTTTCCTTTATTTTGTATTTTTACACCTCCTTGTTCAATAGCAAAAGGAACTTCGAGCCCTAAACTATCTTGAACATAATCTATGATAGAGGCATTATATACATGACCTTCTCCTATAGCTGTGCCTTTTGTGTTAATGATGAAGAAATACTTTAGAGGTTCATTCTCATCAAAGTTTGCGCTGAGGTCTGTCAAGTCGTAACCAAACTCCATAGGTTCTGTATGTAACTTGCCATCAGCCCAACGTCCTAACATGGGGATTGGGGGAGCTGGAATGGTTTGACCATTGTTTCCATCGCCTGCGTATTTAAAGTGGTCGAAGGCTTGTGTAAGGTCGGGTTGTGTAGCTTTTAAATCCTTAGATATGCCTGCCATTAGGTATAACTCAGAACGGTGGCTATAGTCCATATTCAACTTGATAGTGCGCAGAGGTCGATAGTTTTTACGCACTTTGTAAATTTCAGGATACCACCAATTATTTGAGAAATTTCCGTTTTCATTAAAATTTGAGCCACCATAGGCATAAGGGCAATATACATAACCCTCGCTTGCCCATGCAGAGCCCCATGAATTTACAATAATCCATGCTCCTCGCTCATCAGCTGCTCTTTCGCCATATACGCCATTGCCATTGAGGTCAAATTCTATGCGGTCATCATATCCCACGATGGTTAATGCATGGTCTACACCTGTGCCCCATTTGGCAACACAAGCTTTGCCTGATACACCTAACGCATCGTTCGTGGGCGTACTTGCTATGGTACCACATGTCATGGTGCCAGCAGCTACACCAATACCTGCTAAACCTCCCGTAGGGAAATCTTGGTCGCCATTGTGGTTCCATAGCCAATTCTTTAAAGCTTCGCGTCCAGCTTCCGTACCTGTGCTCTCTGGGAAGTTTGCGGGTTTAAGCATGCGATTAAACATTGCTTCGTACCATTTGTTATAACCCGTCATCCATCCAAAGTCGTTTTGTGTTTCTTCTTGATTGCCAAACAGCTTTGAATAGGTGCGACCACCATAAGTTTCAGCTGAAGGAACCCCTACATGCTGCACAAACTCATCCTTGCCCGAATTACCATTGGTTAAGAGCCATACAAAGTGTGTGGGATATTGATTCTTTGCTACCGAAGCATTTGCTCTGCGCCATGCATCCATTTCGTAGGTGAACATGTATCCTATGCGCGAAGCAGAACCACATGATCCTCCGTCTTGATTAAATACTGGTGGAAAATATACACTTTCTGCGTTGTTTACATGGTCGGGGCGTTGAATAGCTCCAGCACGTGCAGAACTTCGTAGCGGACGCATTAGTGAATAGTCGGGATTGCGCTTTGTAGAGTAGTCGGGATACTTACTCCAATTTATGGTTTGTGCACACAATAGTGTGGGGATAATAGCACCAATTATGGCTAAAACTCCTTGCTTAATGTGTTTCATTTTTATTGATTGTATAAAAGATAAATGTTGGATTTTTGTGGATAGCATGATGTGCATTAGGGGTGGCACATTCTTAAACTGCTATTTTCTCTGTGAGGATGGTTTTTGCTTCTCCTCTTTATAGGGAAAAGGGCACATTCTCTCTGGTCGTGCGCTTTGATAGACAAGATAATAGCCTCGTAAAACATTGCGCACAACAAATCTGACAAAACAAGAGTATACAAAGAATTGATACTCTTTTTTCATCATAAGTTGTGATTACCAAAAATAAAAACGAATGGTTTTAAGATAATATGAAATAATAACTTTATCCGTTGGAATATGGGTAGAAGGATGCGAGCAGAGAGTTGCGTGTATATAGCTATTCTCGGCTGACAAAAGATTCCATAAGACTTACGGATTTTAGCATTATTCAGTAAAAAACCTCAACATACCACGGGCGGAGCACGTGTAGAAAACACATGGACGCGCAACTTCTTTATAAATGGACAATAAGTTGCGTAGACTATGTGTGTAGTGACACCAAATATGGTTAATAAAACTACATTTGGTGTAGTATAAATAAAATTTTGTAAGGCACAAAGAGCACAGAATTGCGCTTCATGATGACCTGTTAAATGTCCATCGTGATGAATGCCGTGAGTGCAATCGTAACAATAAACAGCGGTATGAGTTTCCACATCTTCATTATGATGGTGGAAACTCACAGCTAATAATATGGGTAAATATACCAACATCAATAGCCAAGCATACCTTGTGCGTTTATGTACGAACTTTTGCATACCTTGTATGAAAGGATATCAGTTGAAATGAAAGGACCTGTTTTAGAAAAGCCAAACTTATGTTTTTTTTGCTGCGAATGTCATTTCGAACAGATTCCTATAAATTCGGCAGCAAACTTAAATAAAAAAACATTTTTCTCAAAATGTACGTGTAAACTTTTTGTATTTATTAAGCTGTTGTGGTTTTATTAACATTCGATATTTCTTTCTAAGCATATGCTTGAAGGGGACAATGATTATAATGTAGATGTCTTAATTTATAGAGTATATGGACGTACAAATATGAATAAGTAGGTATTCAAAATCTGTCTCTTATACACATCTGACGCTGCCGACGATCTTACGCGTGTAGA
>UQPD01000108.1 GCA_900542795.1 uncultured Prevotella sp.
CGAGATTACTACGCGTCTCGTGGGCTCGGAGATGTGTATAAGAGACAGGTATAATGTGTAAGGCAGGCTCCATTATAAATTATACTCCTACCTAACGGGATGACTTAGATAAATAGCTCACACTCTTTTCTCTCGCTACATAGAGGCTTGAGATGTGCAGAAAGGAGGTTTATGTACCTCCAAAACCGCAAAGCCTTTAGCATAGCAGTAGTTCAAAAAAACGATATGAGAAATTTAGGATTATTCTAAAAAATCTCATATCGTTTATATAAACGCAAGCACATGCGTTTTTATTATTGTAATTTTGATACAATATGTCTTCTGTATACATCCATGCCCGAAGTTTTGAGAACCTCAGCAACATGAGCGATACGCTGGTGTTGATTGGCTTTTACATCGTCGAAATGATTATCTTCGGTCATATTTATATGGCCCCGTCCTGTTACGGGTAGGTATTCATCCCAATAAACAGGCACTTGGTGTGTTCGTCCGTCACCACCCCATTTGGTAATGTAAGAGACGCGTTTTTCTACACGGTAACCATAAGCATAAACAGTAACCAAAGAACTATCTCTTGATGTCTGCTCCTTTTGTGTTTTCAGTATGCAGTCTGTAACACATTGCGGATGCTTAAAGTGGTCTTGCCCCCAAAAGTTGGCAAGTGCCTCATGTTCCCAAAATGCACTATGGCGCTGCATGTCACGTCCGTATATATTCTCTTGCGACCTTATTTGTTGGTACATAGGTACGCACAGCAATGGGGCAAGGCTGAAATATATGGCACGAAAATATTGGGCATTGAGGTTATAGAAGTCCTCCTCTGCCTTATCATAATCAAAGTTTTGATACTGATGAGGGTTCATGTCAAGATTTATGGACTGTATGTGCGCTGGTAGTATGGTGTTAATCATACCATTTTTTTCGAAATCAAAATCGTCACCATAACCTGCACTATTGTCTTTGAGGAGTTTGAGCATATTGGCTTGTGCCAATGGTGTAAAGAGCAGCGCAAATTGTTGGTTGTTGTTGCGGTTGCTCGTGTCGAAAGCCACTTCAAACTCTTCGTTGGTCATCATGGCAAAATCGTTGTTCGTTAGGTCACGGCTCTTTTTACGCAATTTTCTTTTTCTCCATTTATACGAAAGTGAACCTTCGCGATTAGCAAGTCCGCTTTGTTTGCGATAGAATATTAAGTCGGGGGCAGCCGTGTTACCATAGATAAGTCGGGTCTTTTCATGATAACCAGGATAAGGGGCTGTAACACTTGCCGTAAGCGTTTCAGAATGTCGCACCGTATGCATTTTACCATCGCTACCTCGCTCTCTGGTTGTCCAATAGATAGTTTTATGTCCGTAGTATGTGGTTGTACCCATTATCATTTTTCGCGTACGGCAAAGCACGAATGGGTTGCCATTGATCAGCCCTGAATGTGAATATATAACAGACCTTTCTTTATTGAACGATCCATCCCAGCCATACACTTCTTGAAGGTCAGCCAAGCGCTGCGTAGTAAAATAGGCATCGAATTCTAACTTCGGAACCGTTAGGGTCATCATACGTGTTAGTATATCCCAATCGTACAAACAATTAAGAGACGCCATTTGTTGCCACGCTTCTTCTTCGAGTTGTGTTGTTTTTTCTTTCAGCTCATTTTGTTCCCCCCTCAACTGTTTGATTAGTGGGTGAATTTTCCAAAACAACAATAGCAATGCTATTACAATGCCTATAACAATAAGCACTATTCCCCATGCTTCGAGCCTATCATACATGTTATAGGTAGCAATGCCGCCTCCTATAGCACTGCCCCACATCACTACACAAAGAAATATTGTCCAACTGAGTTTAGACCTTACAGAATTCAAGTCGCCTTGAGCCTTGTATAGTTGTTTGCATGTTTGTCGGTTGGCATTGATGTCTACCCCAGCTTCTTTTGAGAGTTGGGCAAAAGTATCTTTAGCCACTTGTTTAAAACGCGGTGCAAAGTTATTGACATATTCGTCCAATGGGTCATATATATCCTCAATCATGGTCAATGCGTATAAAAAAAGAGCTTGCTACTGAGGTTTAGAAAAACTTGCTACGAGCCATTTCTCTTGTTTCTGCCGATAGGGTAAATGGAATACGCGTAGTATATCCCTGACGGGCAGCAACTATCATTTTGGTTGGCCATGAAAAAATGTCGGTGTTCCATTGTGTCACTCTGCTATTATACACAGTGCGTGCTGCTGTTATCTCACGCTGCAAATAGTTGTTTTGTTGCATAGCATCGGCTATGGCTTGGTGTGCCTTTAGTTCAGGATAAGCCTCAACCTGTGGGAATAATCGTCCGCAAGCTACGTTGAGTTGGTTGTTTACATCACTGCGATTGGTGTCGCTGATTTTTCCACCACGTAGGGCTGCTACAGCTTTCATAACATCTTTGTCGAGGTCAATAGCACGATCTACTATCCCCACCACATTTTGCAATATCTGCACACGTTGTTCAAGGTAGTTATCTATGTTAGAGGCTTCTGCTTGTATGCGTTGTTCAAGCTGCATAAAGTAGTTGCGAGCCGATATTTTCATGAATATAAATATAATTCCAGGCAACATACCTAACAAGCACCCTATTGCAGCTACCCCTGCAGGCGACTCAAGTTGATTGCCCATAAAGCAAACATAAAGTAACACCAATATGGGTATAGTTATCCATAATGCTATTTCGAAAAGTGTTGATTTAAAGGTTATTGTCACTGGTATTTGGCGATCAATAACATGTACATCTCGACCTTCGTTGTTGATAGGTCCTTGTGTCTCGTCTAATAAATTAGCCATAGCTTTACTATTTTTAGAATTTTGTAATTTAATGTATTTTATACTGCAAATATATTACTTTTATCTTAGGCAACCCTGTTCTTTCTACCTTAAAAACTTGGGTCTTGTGATTTTTCTTCCACGTCTTCCACTTAAAGAAATCCATCAAACTATAATAGTATTAGATGAATAGCTCACACTCTTTTCTATCGCTACATAGAGGCTTAAGGTGTGCAGAAAGGATGTTAAAGCGTTCACCGATGCTTCTTGCTTGCGTTGGACAAACAGAAACACATCGCATGCAACCGATACAAAGTGCTTGGTTAACCTCTTTGAGGTTGTCGAAAGAAATGGCTCCCGTGGGACATTCGCTCGCGCAAGTTCCACATTCAGCACACCCATCCTGAGCTATTGGATAAGGACCAGAGCAACCTTGTTTGTAAGGTCGGTTTCCAGGCAAAGCGAGAGGTTCAAAAGACTGTGTATTGTTTACCTTGTTCATTATGTCCAAACCAAACGAAGCCAAAAGCTTTGCGTCCTCATCGTCAGGTCTGCCTGTACCATACATTCTGTAAATGCTATGCTCGGCAATGGCTGCTACAGCAGCAATCACCTGAAAGCCCATTTCTGTTGCCACATCTTGCATTTCAAGCAAAGCATCCTCGTATGCCCTATTACCATATACTGCAACAATCACACACTTTGCTCCATTCGCCTTAACCCCTCTCAGTCTTTCAACAGCCAAGGCTGGCACACGACCTGCATATACGGGCATAGAAATTACTACCAAGTCATCAACATGGATACTTGGATATTTCAAATGCTCCTGCTTTGTACAAAGTTCTGTGATGTGACTCTCTACATTGAAGGCTTTGCATATTGCTTCGCTCACACGACGTGTGCCGCCTGTTGGACTGAAGGTTAATTGATGTATATTCATTATGATTGTTTTATGTTCAGGGTGATTCTATTTGTTACATGCCCTTATGGATGCCCCCTCAACCTAATCAAGCATTGGTTTTTCCCTGTGAGCCAAAAAACTTGCTTAAGGCTTTATAGGTATATCCCTTAGCTTGTTTCACAATCTCCTCGGGGGTGCCACAAGCTACAATGTTACCTCCTTCGCGTCCACCTTCAGGACCAAGGTCAATCACATAGTCGGCACACTTTATGACATCCGTGTTGTGCTCAATCACCACAATAGAATGTCCACGCTCAATAAGAGCTTGGAAAGCATGTAGCAAACGGTTGATGTCGTGGAAGTGAAGACCCGTGGTAGGTTCATCGAAAATGAATAATGTAGGAACCGAACGCTCTAAACCTAAATAATAGGCAAGTTTTACACGTTGGTTTTCACCACCCGATAGCGTAGAACTTGATTGACCCAACTTGATGTAGCCCAAACCCACATCTTGCAACGGACGCAAACGCGCTACAATTTTTTTCTGTCCGTGAGACTCAAAAAACTCTATTGCTTGGTTAACCGTCATTTCAAGAATGTCGTAGATGTTTTTGTCAGCAAAGCGCACTTCTAAAATGTCGCTCTTAAAACGCTTGCCATGACAACTCTCGCACTCCAACACCAAGTCTGCCATAAATTGCATTTCAACCTTAACCGTACCATCGCCCTTGCATTCCTCACAACGTCCGCCTTCGGCATTAAACGAGAAGTAGGCTGGCGTATATTCCATTTGCTTAGCCAAAGGCTGTGCTGCCATGAGCTTGCGTATTTCATCGTACGCCTTTACATAAGTAACGGGGTTTGAACGTGAAGAACGACCTATCGGATTTTGATCAACAAACTCAATGGCTTGCACAGCATCCACATCGCCCTTTAAGGCAACATACTCACCGGGACGCTCACAAGCCTCATCTTTGGCTCGCTTCATAGCACGATAAAAGATGTCGCGCACCAATGTTGACTTGCCCGAACCACTCACACCTGTTACTACCGTAAGCACATTGAGCGGAAATTCTGCATTGATGCCCTTTAAGTTGTTGGCACGTGCACCTTCTATGCGAATAGAGCGGTTCCAGGGACGACGCGACAAAGGCAAGGGAATTTCCTCGTGTCCATAAAGATAATTCAACGTATGCGACACATAGGCTTTCTTTGCCTCGTTCCACAACGCTGCTTTCTGAGGCAAGGCATTTTCGTCTGCCACATACGGACCATTATACACCACATTACCGCCTAAGCGTCCTGCTTCAGGACCGATGTCAATAATATAGTCGGCAGCACGCATAATCTCCTCATCATGCTCCACCACAATCACCGTATTCCCCAAGTCGCGCAGTTGTTTAAGCACATGTATCAAGCGTTCTGTGTCGCGTGGGTGCAAGCCAATGCTTGGTTCGTCAAGAATGTAGAGCGAACCTACTAACGACGAACCCAACGAAGTGGCAAGGTTGATGCGCTGACTCTCACCCCCCGAAAGCGAATTGCTTAAACGGTCGAGTGTAAGATAGTCTAACCCTACCTCTGTTAAAAAGGTGAGTCGGCTACGTATTTCAGTGAGCAAACGTTTTGCCACAGCAGCATCGTGCTCGTTCAATGCAAGATGGTTGAAAAAGGTCAGTAATTCCTTAATAGGCATACGCACCAATTCGGTAATGCTGTGTCCACCCACCTTCACATATTCAGCATCGGGCTTTAAGCGCGAGCCATGACAAACAGGACATTCTGTTTTGCCTCGATAACGCGCTAACATCACACGATATTGAATTTTATATTGGTTACGCTCGAGCATGCGGAAAAAAGCATCAATGCTCACTTGTTCCTCCTCGGGCAACTGCTGTTCGGAACGGTCGCCATGCCACAACATGTCCTTTTGCTTACGCGTAAGCTTATAATAAGGTTCAAAAATAGGAAAATCATTTTGCTTGCGTGCACAGCGTCTTATAAACTCATTGAGCCATTCGCCCATCTTTTCGCCACGCCAACACATCACAGCACCATCCATCAAACTTTTTGAAGTGTCGGGCACAACCAAATGTTCGCTAATGCCCATCACGCGTCCAAAACCTTCGCAACGCTCACAAGCCCCCAAGGGAGAGTTAAACGAGAACATGTTATCATCGGGCTCACGAAAGGTTATGCCGTCTGCCTCAAAGCGTGTGGAAAACGTGTGGAGAATGTTGGCAGGATAAAAGCGCAACATGCAGCAACCATCTCCCTCAAAAAAAGCAGTCTCGGCAGAATCTGCCAATCGCGACACCGTTTCCTTCTCCTTGCTCACTGCCAAGCGGTCAATCAGCAATGCCAATTGCGCCATTTGCAAAGTCTTGCCAACAGGTTCATCAGCCTTGGCAACGGCAGCAGCGTTTGTTGTGTCATTAGCCTCGTCTGCTTCTAAGGGAGCATCTGTCACCACCACTTCGCCATGTTCAAGCTGCGCAATGAAATCCTCAATACGCACCATCTCGCCAGCCACATCCAAGCGCGACAAACCTTGCTGCATGTCAATTTGCAACTGCTGCAACAAGCTGCGCCCTTTACGCACACGCATGGGGGCAAGCACAGTGAAGCGTGTCCCTTCCGAATAAGAGAGCATGCACTGCGTAACATCCTCCACCGTGTGTCGTTTCACCTCGACACCACTCACGGGCGAGAAGGTGTGTCCCACACGGGCAAAGAGCAAACGCAAGTATTCATAAATCTCAGTACTCGTTCCCACCGTTGAACGTGGGTTTCTACTGGTCACCTTTTGTTCAATGGCAATGGCGGGTGGCAGTCCTTTAATATAGTCGCATTCGGGCTTGTGCATGCGTCCTAAAAACTGACGTGCATAAGCCGACAAACTTTCCACATAGCGGCGTTGACCTTCGGCATAAAGTGTGTCGAATGCCAACGACGATTTGCCCGATCCTGAAAGTCCGGTAATCACAATGAGTTTCTCACGCGGAATTTCCAAATCGATGTTTTTGAGGTTGTTCACCCTCGCTCCTTTTATGCGTATTGTTTCGTTCATTCTTTTTTATTCTTTGGATGGGGAGAGACGTGCATGGCAATGCCTTCTCCTTGTGAAGCATTCATGCAAAATTACGCAATAGTTTTGGGTTAACCCTCACGCTGCATTTGAAATTTTTCCACATCTCCCTTCCTCTCCTTATATATTCATCTATTTATCTTTTTATTTTTTTACTCTATAAAATAAAAGAATGCTATGGTTATGAGTATAGTGTGTGGAAAGTGTGAATACTTTTAGGCCTAAAAATTTGGTCATAAAGTTATCCCCATTATGCACAGTTTTACTCACATTCTTATCCACAACCCTTTTAAGCGCAGAGCTATAGTAAATAGTATGCCACAGCGCATTTGGGACTAAAGTAATTAACAGGGTGTTGAAAACTAAGATGCGGATGAAAAAAGTGCGTGGAGAATGCTCCAAAATCGTGGAGTAAATGACTGAAATGGTATGGAAAAGCCTGTTAACTCGTGGAAAACGCTAAAGCCCTAAATGCGATGTGCGGTCATAAGTTATGCGCAGGGCTATCCACGCGTTTTCCATAATTTATCAACGGGCTTATCCACAGGTTTTTTGTAACTTCGCAGACGAAATAAAGAAGTCATTAAAAATGAGAAAACTCACAGTAGAAGATATGCACCGCATAGACGTGGCAACCTTTAAGCAAGCGCAAAAGTTGCCCCTTATTATGGTGCTCGATAATGTGCGTTCGTTGCACAATGTGGGCAGTGTGTTGCGCACTGCCGATGCTTTCAGAATAGAGGCAGTATATATGTGTGGCATTACAGCTACGCCTCCCTCGGCAGAGATTCACAAAACAGCTCTTGGAGCAGAAGACTCAGTTGCATGGCAATATTTTGAAGACACCTTGCAAGCGGTCGAAAAGTTAAAAACCGAGGGTTACACTGTGTTAGCGGTAGAGCAAGTTGAAGGCAGTTTAAAGTTAGGTGATTTTGCTTTCGAGCCACAAAAAAAATATGCGTTAATTATGGGGAATGAAGTGAAGGGTGTGCGTCAGGATGTGGTGGACGCTTGTCATCAAGCACTCGAAATTCCTCAATATGGCACCAAGCACAGCATGAATGTTAGTGTCACCGCTGGCATCGTAATGTGGGAGGTGGAGAGAGTTAATCCGTAATTTTTTTGGGGGATGGAAGAAACTAATTATCCCCTATCACTTATAAAATATTTCTCATGACAAAGAAGAATCTAATGATAGCCCTCGACCTCGACGGCACCCTTACCAATCACAATAAAGAAGTAACCCCGCTCACTCGCAAGGCATTGTTAGATGCAGAAGAAAATGGTGCCGTATTGGTGTTAGCTTCGGGTCGTCCCACTTATGGCATACATCCCGTAGCAGCGTGTTTAGAAATGGAAAAACGAGGTGGATATATCCTTTCGTTTAATGGTGGAAAAATTGTGGATTGTGCCACAGGCGAGGAACTTTATTCTAAACATTTGCCCGACGAAGTTTTACCCATTCTCCATAATTATGCACGTCAGCACAACTATGCTTTGTTAGGTTATGCGGGCGATGAAATTGTTACAGAATTGCCCGATGACAAGTATGCGCAAGAAGAAGGTCGCATCAACAAGATGAGCATACGTGGTGTTGACAATGTGCTTGAGGCAATCGATTCTCATCCCACCAAGTTACTAATGGCAGGCGAACCCGACTTAATGGCGAAGGCTGAGGCTGAATTAGCCGATATGCTTGAGGACAAAATGGAAGTATATCGTTCAGCTCCTTTCTTTGTTGAGTTAGTACCTAAGGGTATTGACAAGGCGCAATCTTTGCAGCGTTTACTCTCCAAGCTCAATCTTTCGCCAGCCAACTTAATAGCTTTTGGTGATGGTTATAACGACCTCTCCATGATACGTCTTGCAGGCAAAGGTGTTGCCATGGCTAATGCAGCTCCCGAAGTGCGTGCTGAAGCCGACTTCGTAACACTCTCGAATGAGGAAGATGGGATAGCAAATTTTTTAAGTATTAAGTAATAAGTATTAAGTATTACATACTAATGGGTATCAAGTAATAGGTAATAAGGAGTAAGTAATAAAGGTAGGGTGGGCTGAATTATCGTGCAAACCGAATACAATCAAACTTGCTTGAATTGTTGAGGTGCAGCCGATAATGCACGGGCTGAAAGCCCATAAGCACATAGCCCTTATGGGTAGGGTGTTCAAAATCCTCAAAATGTTCTGCATGATATTTGTTCGTTTTATCAAGAAATTTCATGCACCAGCCTCACCCCGTTAGGGGTGATATAAGGTAGCCAGGTATGAGAGTGAGGGGTTTATCCCCGAACTCTCATGCCTGGTTTCCGTATGTAATAAAACCAAACTACGCACGCCGTAGGTGTGCAATTGGGCCTAGGCGAACAGCCGTTTTCAT
>UQPD01000109.1 GCA_900542795.1 uncultured Prevotella sp.
CGAGATTACTACGCGTCTCGTGGGCTCGGAGATGTGTATAAGAGACAGCTCTTGCATATCGGTTACACGGTCTTTTTCGTCTACAATCTCTGTACCAAGCATGGTTTCAATCACATCCTCCATGGTAACAATGCCACGGAAACAACCGTACTCATCGATAATGATAGAGATGTGCTCTTTCTTGGCAAGCAAACGTTCCCAGATTTTCGAAACATTATCAGTTTCTTGGAAGGTAAGTACAGGACGTATGATGTCTGAAAGACGAAGATCGAATTTATCCTCTGCCAACTTTTCGAGAATGGCTTGACGAAGCACATATCCCTTAATATAATCGTCGTTTTCCTCGTTATAAACAGGAATACGCGAGAACTGACGGAAGGCTTCATTGCGATAGAACTCACGCAAGGTCATGCTTTCTTCAGCAATCTCTGCCACTGAACTTGGCGTCATGATGTCGCGAGCACTGATATCGTCGAGTTTCAGCAAGTTCTGAATCATGCTGTTCTCTTTCTTTTCAAACACACCTTCTTCAGCACCTACATTAACCATAGCAGATACTTCCTCACGACTCACAGAAGCTTGCTGCTTATTGCGCGAGAATATGTGCGTAATAAACTCAGACATTATAACCAACGGATAGGTTATGATAACCAACACATGGATGATACGCGCACAAGGAATAGCAATGCTACGCCAATAAGCGGCACCAATGGTTTTAGGGATAATCTCAGAGAATACAAGAATAAGCAATGTGAGTACTGCCGATGTTACGGCAAAGAATTGACTACCAAACACTGCATTACTCTGCGCTCCGACACCTGCAGCACCCACGGTATGCGAGATAGTGTTGAGTGAAAGAATTGCAGCAATGGGCTTGTCAATGTTCTGCTTGTATTTTTTAAGCAAAGGTGCTCCCTTGCGTCCCTCTGTCTCGAGCATTGAAACAAACGACATCGGCACAGAGAGCAGCACCGCTTCAAGAATTGAACAAAGAAATGAGATGCTTAACGCACCAATAAGATATAGGAGTAATAGCCCCATGAAAAATGAAATTAGTTAAACAATGTCCCGCTATCGCCTTGTTCGGTTTTTCAAACAATTTGACCGCAATCGTACATTTATATGCTACAAACTGCGTGGGAAGCGCATGCAACTTCTTCTTTTTATTTAAAGATGCACCCGCATTTTGAAATATTATTTGCAAATGTACGAAAATAAATGGAGTTCAACGCATTATTACGCTATTAAATTAAAGAGAAGATTGTATCTATTATCAAAGTCTGCGTAAGTTATTCGTTTTTGGACAAAAATATCTTGTTTTTTTTAGTCATAAATGTCCATCAATGAGCCATAAATGTTCATAAATTATTATTTTTGAATGTCCATAAATAACCCCTTTCGGGGTTGGGCTGGCGCATAAGGACCTCAATAGAATGTAATACTTAACACTTAATACTTATTCTTGTATTTTCTAAAATCCTCTCGGCTACCATTAAACACATTGATATCTACTTCGCCATGGATGCCATTAACACGTCCATAAGGAGTAAGTTGCCAATGTAGCAGACGCACAAAAGGTTTATACTCACTGTAACGAGCAATCCATGTGTCATAATTGCGCATTGCAGCAGGTGCTTTGGCTAAGTGTACATTCACAAAACGTTGACTGACATAAAGCACAGGACGCTTGCCACACCTACGTTCCACAGTGCGTAACCAAACCAATGCTTCGCGGAATAAGGCAGCATCTCCACCCATACCATGAATTTGAGCATCGTTAGGTTCGAGGTCGAGCACAGGAGGAAGGTCGTTCGCACCAATCCATGACATCTTTAAGAAATGAGCGGCTTGCTGAGCCCCCGTACTCTTCGTTGAAAAGAAATGATAAGTACCCACTGCTATGCCACGTTTACGAGCCTGTTGCAAGTCGGCAGCATAATATTTGTTGTAGATGCTTTTTCCTTCAGTAGACTTTATATAGATGTACGATACTGGATAGTTAACAGCACCGCGCACACGACGTCCCACGCCCAAACTACGAATGCGAAGATTGTTCCAATTGATGGTATACTTTTTACCCTTCTTTTCATGTTGATGACGCGAGATGTCGATGCCATATACCCTATCGGCTGTATAAACCATACGTTCACCCATAAAACGATCTTTACGCCATTCGCCACAATGCAAACCTATTTTACGATACAAACCAAGTCCGAAACCTTGACGTTTGTCAGCTTGCCATTCGCCTTGATAATAATCTCCGTTGTGACCATACAGCACGCCCTGTCCTGTAGCTTGATAAGCACTATCGAGTTCACCTATATAAACACCTTTATTATCAGTACGTTTGCCTTGCTTCAGACTGTCATTATGCCAAACACCTTCCAGTTTTGTGCCATTGGCAAACGTAAGCACTCCATAGCCTTGACGCACGAGGCGTTGATTATGAACCATCTTTCCGTTGGTCTGACCAACATAAGTGGCAGAATCGGGTAAGGCGATATGAACCATGTGCCAAGCCTCACCCCCCATAGGTTTGGTTGGTTGTTTGGCTTGCGAACTACGTTTGTGTGGAAAAAGATTATGCTTCCACCACACAGGCCAACATTGTACATTCCTCAAAAAATGGGCTATCTCCCACGAGTCAATGCGTGTATTACCACGTTTTATACCACAAAGATGTCCTGAACGATTTACATAAGCTCCACCCTCTGCAGCTGCATAAAGAGGCGTTTGTTTAGGATTTACAAACGCTGCATGAGCATGCACACTTTGACTTCCCCAATCGTTAAAAGCTAACAGATGCATACGCATGGCACGAACGCCCCAACGATAAACCGAAAAACGACTTGCCCCTGCAGGTAAACACAAGGAGTCGGACTGCAAAAGCATCAATCCCTTATCGTGAGCTCTTAAATGGGCAGAGACTGGAGTTTGGTTGGGACATTTTATAGAAGCACGCAAGCAGAACGCAACCTGAGGCACTGACTTTTGTTGCAAAGCACGTTTAATAATGGCAAGTGCTGAGTCCAAACGCGCTGAACGTTGATGCACAAGTTCGCGATAGGTCATTACTTTATTATATCCATCATCCACCACTGTATGCGTGCGAGCATAATAATCGAACTCATTCATTATGTTATGATTCGTCTTCTGCCGAAGTGTCATAAGGGTATCGAGAGCACACAAGCGTTCATTAACTTCTTTTTGCGACCATTCTTTTGCTTTTCCTTGCACCAAACCATCGCTTGTCAACACATCTCCCTCGTTCGATACAAACACACCCGACTGACTAACGGTGGTGTCGACATCGGCAGACAAGGTGCTTGCCATTTGCAACGAATCGTCACAAAGCGAAACATACAAAGTGTCTTTTTTATTGAATATCAACCGGTAGCAACTCGTTGCGTCAATGCGACAAGCGCTACTAAGCAGGTTTTGTTTCTTTGTCGGAACAAACACAAGCAACACAAGCGTCAAGAGCAATAAAGCCAAGACAACAAGTATGGATGTTTTTATTTTTCGTTTCATTTTCTGCATGTTTTTTTGTTTCGCACAAAAGTACTGCAAAATATGGGCAATACAAAGGAGTTGTCTAAACTTTTTAGGATTAACACACGAAGATATGAACTTTGTTTTGTACCTTTGCAAAGATGTATTACACCCATAATAATATATGCTATATGGTTAAAAACAAAATACTTTCGAAGATAGCAAAATACATAAAAAGTTTGGTATCGGATGAAACAGAACAAGAGGAACAAGAGGAAAAAAACGATCCTTATGTTGACTTCGACACAGCAAACGATTGTCTAAAAGCAGCATTTAAAAATTTGAATATCAGAGCCCAAGAACATATTGAAGAAGACTCCACCACATACACTTTTACATTTCAAACGGCATTTTTCCTTATAGACATATACAACACCAGACATAGCACATTCCGATTGGCATTTCCTGGTGTTGCCTCCTACCCTATCAACGAACTCAATAATATTCGGTACATTTGCAATTCTATAAACGGTGATAATATACAAATAAATGCAAGTTACCATTTGAGCGAGGAAGACAAATTAGATGTGCACTTGACATGCCACCTGCCTCGCATGACCCATGTGCAAGATATGGTTTATGCCCTCACATTGGCACTTAGTGACTGTTTTGTTGTTAGGAGATTGCTTCACAAAGGTATGTCTGATTTGCAAGAGATGTCAGAAAACAATTCGCATTCTGACCTTGAATATGCCCAAATGCAAAGCATTCATTTGAATAATTTATTGGCAGAAACCGAAATATATAAAAGACACGATAAAGAGAACTTCGACCCTGACAACGTGGTTGAAGCGATTGATATGTATGTCCTCAGCACTTGGCTAAAAACATACAGCTTGCTTCCTCCCACTTTCAATAAATGGATAAAGATGGAATGCGAAGGTGATGATGGCTACCATTTTTCAACACAAGATAGCGAGGTTATTAACAGCTATTGCATTGTTGAACCCATTGTTCACCAAATTGGCAAAGAAGAAGAACCTAAAGCCCGCACTGGAGTCATAAAACTTACTTACTTGCGTACCTCGGGCGATAAGGAACAAGTGTACAGGCAACCGCATTTGCTGATTATTGCACTCGAAAAAATCTTTACAAAAGACAACATTGTGTATATTCGCATCAACGCCATGATGCCTGAACGCCGTGCGGTTAACGACCGTGTATTCAATGCACTGACACAAGATGAATTGCTCACGGCACGTAGCATGGTTATAGCTGTAGACGCTATTGAAGGCAAAAGCAGATACACTGAAATGGCATATATGTGGAAAGATGCCATTGACAAAAAACGCGAAAAGAAAACGTATGAGTGGACGAAAGAGCAACGCCTCATCCACAGCATCTTATCGCCCAACACTGCCTACGACCTTTATTGGGGACAGAAGTTCTTAAACGAAAAGCGCTATTACGAGGCATCACTACACCTGCACCGTGCCTGGAGCCGCATGAATAGTAAATATGCCTTTTTGAATAAAGAAGAGCTGGACACCTTTAAAGAACTTTGCTTTTTGTTAGGCGTGGCTTACCTGAAAATGGACTTGTATCCGCAAGCCTACTTTTACTTGCACGACTTGCAGAATGAAGGTAACGTGAAGTATTGCGCTGAGTTTATTAAAACACTTATGGCTGCCAACGACCATCGTGCCTACGACATTACGCAAACTCATATTTACAGCATACAAATGCTTATCGAAAAGAATCGAGATGATGAGCGTGAGGTGGACGAACGCATTTATCACTTTCTCGACTTCCTGAAACGTTGCTATGTGCTGCTTTCGATAGACCGACATTATCTGAACGATGCTGAAAAGGATTGTCAAGAAATGATTGAAGAAAACCATAACATCGAATTTGCACAAAAAGAACTTGAACGCATCCAGTCTATGCGCGAAAGCGGAATTGAAAACCGAGAACGACCTACAATGGATCTCATGTTTTAAAAAGATTCTTGGAAGAGCATTTTTGGAAATGCATTCTAAAACGCATTTTTGGAAACGCATTCTAAAAAATAAAACAACAAAAACATACATATTATTATGCCACTAATTTCCCCTTCTCTTTTATCTGCCGACTTTGGCAATTTGCAACGCGACCTCGAAATGATGAACCAGAGCGAATGCGATTGGTACCATCTTGACGTGATGGATGGTGTTTTTGTGCCCAACATCTCGTTTGGTTTTCCCGTAATGCAAGCAATGGCAAAGCATGCCACAAAACCATTAGATGTTCACTTGATGATTGAACGTCCCGAAAAGTTCATCAAAGAAGTGAAAGCCCTCAATGCCAAAGTAATGAACGTACATTATGAAGCTTGTACACACCTTCACCGTGTGGTACAACAAATTAAGAACGAAGGCATGATGGCAGGTGTTACACTCAATCCACACACCCCAGTTTCATTGCTCGAAGATATCATTGGCGACCTCGACCTGGTCATGCTCATGTCAGTAAATCCTGGTTTTGGTGGACAAAAATTTATAGAGCACTCCGTAGAGAAAACACAGCGTTTACGCGAACTCATTGACCGTACAGGCTCTCATGCCTTAATTGAAATTGATGGAGGTGTAAATCGCGAAACAGGCAAACGCTTGGTTGAGGCTGGTGCAGACGTATTGGTAGCAGGCTCAGCAGTCTTTAAAGCTGCCGACCCTGTAGAAGAAGTTCGCATTCTCAAAAATCTCTAAATCCTTTGGGAGTATCCTCCTTAATTTACACTTACAAAGAAAATCAACATGCTAACCCCCGTACTCAACAACAAAGAGTTTGTGGAGCTAATGAAAACCATTCAGCAAAGCAAACGCATTGTAGTATGTGCACACCGAGGTCCCGACGGCGATGCCGTAGGTTCTTCATTAGGTTGGGCAGAATACCTTAAGTTGCTTGGCAAACAAGTAACCGTAGTACTGCCTAATCCCTTCCCCGACTTTCTGCGTTGGCTGCCCAATTCTCATCTCATTCAGTTCTATGCACGTCACGAAGCAGTAGCAACACGCATCATTAACGAAGCAGACCTTATATTCTGCCTCGACTTTAACGGACTTTCTCGTCTACAAGAGATGGAGGGAGCTGTGGCACGAGCTAAAGCCGACCGCATTATCATTGACCATCACCTTAACCCCGATACCCATGTGGCAAAGATGGTTATTTCGTATCCTGATATGTGTTCAACGAGCGAACTTGTGTTCCGACTCATTCTGCAATTAGGTGGATTTGAAGATATGACGCAAAGCATGGCAACCTGCATCTATACGGGTATGATGACCGACACGGGCGGATTTACTTATAACTCTAACGACCCTGCCATTTACGAAATCATCTCCATGTTGCTAACCAAGAACATTGACAAGGATAAAATTTATCGCAATGTGTTCAATGTTTATTCGGTAGACCGCATACGCTTGACGGGGTACATTCTCAACGAAAAACTCACCTTCTATGCAAGCAACCGTGCTTCAATCTTTACCCTTACACGCGATGAAATGAAGCACTTCAACTTTATTCGTGGCGATGCTGAGGGTTTGGTTAACATGCCTCTACAAGTAAAGGGCATGCGCTTAAGCATCTCCTTGCGCGAAGACACCGAACGCGATGTTATTCGTGTTTCTCTCCGTTCGGTCGATGACTTCCCTTGCAACAAAATGGCTGAAGAGTTCTTCAACGGAGGTGGACATCTTAATGCCTCAGGTGGTGAACTCCCCTTCCCTCTCTCTGAGGCTATAAAAACAGCCGAACGTGCTATCGAAGCCTACGAAAATCTTTTGTAAACAAATAGAACCATTAAGAGAAACAATAAAAAATCCGTGGCAAGACTTTAAAATCTTACCACGGATTTTTAGATATTCTCAAAAAGAATAATTTTGAAAAGCTATTTATTTGTTGTCGGCAACATCGTCGTCAACCGTATTGTTAGGATCGTCAGAGCCTTCGCTAAGCAAATCGTGTCCCCAGTGTGTTGAGGCAAGACGCTTTTCGCGCTCAATCACCTCCTGTGCCTTCTTGGCATAAATAATCATACGGAGCGACTGAGAATATGAGATGTAGTTCCACAACCAGTTGAAGAGCACAATCAATTTGTTACGTACACCTAAGATAGAACGCAAGTGAACAACCAACCAAAGGAACCAAGCCATGAAGCCACCAAACTTCATGCTGCTAAATTCAGTCACGGCACGATTACGACCAACGGTTGCCATAGTACCCAAGTTTTTGTAACGGAAAGGCTTCAACTCCTTACCAGCAGCCAAACGCTTGAGGTTCTTTGCCAAGTTCTTACCTTGCTGAATAGCCACCTGTGCCAACTGCGGATGTCCACCAGGCCAGTTGTTATCGCCATTAGGCATGATGCACTGGTCGCCAATGCTAAATACATCTTCAAGTCCAGGCACACGGTTAAACTCATCAACAACAATACGTCCACCACGACCTAAGTGCGAAGGGTCGAGATTGCCCACAGGTTGTGCTGCAATACCACTCACCCAAATAAAGGTACGTGTAGCAATGCTGCTACCATCTTTAAGCATCACATTGTGATCCTTATAATCGGTTACCATCTTGTTGAGCAACACATTAACGCCCATTGTGCGCAAGTACTTCTCAACCTTAGCAGATGACTCCTCGCTCATCGCAGCCAACAAACGCGGACCAGCTTCGATGAGGTAGATGTTCATCAATGAAGAGGGTAAATCGGGGTAGTCTTTAGGCAACACAAAGTTTTTCATTTCACTCAATGCACCTGCAATTTCCACACCAGTAGCACCACCACCTACAATCACTACGTTGAGCAACTCTTGGCGTTCCTTGTCTGTGGCGCAAGTCAAAGCACGTTCAAAGTTATCGAGCAAGGCGTTACGAAGTCCCATAGCTTCGCTAACATTCTTCATGGGCATAGCCTGACGTGCCACATTCTTGTTACCAAAGAAGTTAGTCGTTGCACCTGCTGAAAGCACCAAATAGTCGTATTTTACCTTACCGATAGATGTTTGGATAATCTTATGCTCGGGAAAGATGGAGCGCACTTCTGCCATACGGAAGAAGAAGTTTTTACGCTTTTGAAAAATCTTACGGAAGGGGAAAGAAATAGAGCTGGGTTCAATACCTGCCGAAGCAATTTGGTAAATCAGTGGGGGAAACTGGTGATAGTTGTTACGGTCTACAAGTACCACCTGAAAATCGCTATTGCGCAGTTTGTTGGCTAATTTAAGTCCGCCAAAGCCGCCGCCTACAATGACTACTCTCTTTTTGTCGGTTTTTGGAAGGTTAAAGCTCATAAATCTTTGTAGTATTTTTTATATAGTATATCGTGTTATTTGCAAAGTTACGCGTATTATCCCATATGTCGCTAATAATGTGCTAAAAAGATTGGTCTCTTGTTACATTTTATTACAAAAATGCGCATACTGTTACATTGAAATGGCAATAAAGGATTAAGGATTAAGTCTGTCTCTTATACACATCTGACGCTGCCGACGATCTTACGCGTGTAGA
>UQPD01000110.1 GCA_900542795.1 uncultured Prevotella sp.
ACGAGATTACTACGCGTCTCGTGGGCTCGGAGATGTGTATAAGAGACAGAAGTTACAACAACTTGGTTCTTCTCGTTAACCGAAATGGTAACTGATGAACCATCAGCAAGAGTAATTGTACCATTACCTGTTGTGTTATCGTAAGTGTAAACGCCTTCACCCTCTTGACCATTAATTTCATACTGAACTTTGCCATTACCATCAAAGATAGCAGCTATTTTTTCGTCAGCAGAAATCCAAATCAAGCTGCTATTCAAAACAGGCTTGCCAGGAAGAGCGCGGAAAGCTACATACTTACTTTCGTATTCCTTAGGCTCGCCATTTGCGTCAGTATAAGCCTGAACAACAAACACCTGAACGGTAGTGTAAACTTGGTTAGACTGACGAATAGCATATACTCGCAAAGGAAGACCAAAGGGAGACTGTGCAAAGTTGATTACGCTCATACCTGTAACCTTGTCATAAGACACAGTACCATTTTCGCACGAGACGTAAACAAGTTTACCCGTATTACCTACAGCAGAGAATGCCATAGTGCAAATGGTGTCACCTGCGGCATTTTCAGAGAAGCTAAGATTGAACTGCGAACCATCTTCAATGTACTCTGAATTCCAACTCTGAAGAGTTTCGTGCTCATTGTAGACAGCGGGCGTACCCATATCAGCATCGGTACAAGCAACCATACCCAATGCTACCACAGCAAGCACAAACAGTTTGCTTATAAATTGTTTCATTGTTTGAGTCTTTAATTAGGAATTTAATAACCAGCGTTTTGCTTCAAGTTCTTGTTAGCTTGCATATCCTGCTGAGGAATAGGCCAAGTGAAGCGAATGTTGGTGGGCTCAACGCTAAGTGTTTGCACATTACCTGTGTTAACAAGTACGGGCGTATTGAAAAGCTGCGGTGTACGCTTAAAGCCCTGATGCCAACGCTTGAGACACGGCATACGGAAACCTTCGCCCACAAACTCACGAGTCCATTCGTCTTGCATTACCTTGTCGAGAGCTTCGCCTGTAACTGAATCCTGAATGTAATCGGAACTTGCATCATCATAATTTTCGAAACGCGTACCACGCAATTCATTCAGATAGGCACGTGCCGTTTCTTCGTCACGATTAGCCTTGCGCAAGCTTGCTTCTGCAATAATGAGGTAAGCCTCAGCTGCACGGAATGCCTTTGTTTGGTTGTAGATTTCAGCATACCAAAGACCTTGCTTACGAAGAAGTGGGTTACCAGGGAACTTCGTAAAGATTACACCATCCTCAGTTGAACCATTGGTATTGGCAATATCGGTAGTCATACCACCTGCCTCATAAAGGTCTACAACACCATAATTTGAAGCATCACCCATACCGAGGTACATACTGTTTTCGCCATTTGTCTTGTGGCTGAAGTAAACATTACGGCGCAAGTCCTTGCTGCTGTAAAGGTCAAGCAAGTTCTTTGTAGGAATAAAATCAGGGTTCATACCCTTAAGATTTTGCTCCAAGTTTTCTGTAACAATATTGAAGTTGAGGTAGATGCCATAGTTATTTACAACCTCATCTGGGGTTTGCGCAGGCTGATAAACGATTTCGTTACCCTGGTCCATAATCCACAGACCGAGCATATCATTAAGACCATTACCGAGAGGATAGTTCTCAACAATTGTCTGTGCAGCTTCAATAGCCTCATCGAACTTGTGCATATACAAGTAAACGCGAGCACGGAGTGCTGTGAGTGCATCGGCATTAGGTGCTGTGGTAGTAGCCTGAATTTTGTCAGCCACCTTCGCTGTGGTGTTGTATGCTTCTACCTTTGCAAACTCTGCTTTAGCACAGTCCATATACTTTACAATAGTGTCGCAAGTTTCCTGCAATGTTGCACGCGCAGGACGACCTTCGCTGCTAACCTCCTCAACAATGGGAAGACCAAGTTCGGTAGCCGCAGTTTCGGGTTCGTAGTCGTTGCAATAGAAAGGAAGCATGCTGCTATAAGCATAGGCACGTGCAAAGTAAGCAGTAGCCTTGATGTTGGCAATGTTAGCTTGCTGCTTTGCAGTGAGCGTAGCATCAGCTTCGAACTTACCAATGTGAGCCAACACATCGTTCGCCTGAAGAATCACGCCATAGTTGTTAGCCCAAACACCATCGCCATCGAATTGGCTACCTGTAAAGGTCCAATCGCTCATCTTGCCAAGAACGGCTGAAGTAAGGCGTTGGTTGAAGAGGTCCATCTGTACATCGCTTACGTAGGCATTAGAGCCACCCACATCAGAACGCAACACAGAGAGCAAACCTCTATACTGATTCGTTGCATCAGTGTAGCTTTCCCATGCAGCCTCTTCAGTGAGACTATCGGTTGGGAACTGGTCGAGCTCACAAGAAGTGAGAACCGGTGCAGCCAAGACTGAGCAAAATATTGCTTTCAGAATATATTTGTTCATTTTGTATGAATCGTTTGTGGTTTTTGTGTTTTAGAATGTAACATCTACACCAAGTGTGTACTGACGAGTAGCGGGGTAGTTACCTGCAGTAATATTTGAGTTAACCTCGGGGTCAACACCCTTGAACTTGGTAACGGTAAAGATGTTACGACCTGTAAAGTTGAAACGCACGTTCTCGAAGAAACGAGTTGCTTCTACCCAACGCTTGGGCAAGGTGTAAACAAGCTGCAAGTTCTTCAAACGCATGTACGATGAGTTTTCAAGCAAATGCGTATCGAACTGCGAGTCATACTTAAAGGAGGGAAGTTTGGCGTGGTCACCGGGCTTCTTCCACATGCTCAAGCAGTCACGGTCAAGGTTCAAACCCTGAGTAGCTGTTTTCGAAGACGTGTTAAGGAAGTAGTCGTTGTTAACCATGTACTTGCCCAATGTGTAGCTAAAGTCGGCAATAAGTGCCAAGCCTTTATAGCTAACCTGGAAACCAAAACCACCATTATGGGGAGCGAAACGCTTCTTACCCGTATCTTGATAAAGACTTTCAATCTGACTTGCGTCCTTGGTCATCGTCTCAGGATTATAAGTGTAACCTGCATCACCCTTATAACCTACCTTATACCACATAGGAGCACCATCGTTCTCGTCGATACCTGCGAAGATAGGCATGTAGTAGTTCAAGCCCTTACCCTTGATGTAGTTAACAAGAGCTCCCTTCATAGGCCATTCGTCGAGGTCGTAGAAGAGTTTGTCAATCTTGTTAGAGTTGTAAGAGTAAGTGGTATGGAAGTTCACATACCAATCGCGTGTACGAATAATGTCGTATGAGAGGTCTACTTCAACACCGCGGTTGCTCATTTCACCAATATTCTTCATCATGGCAGACATACCCGTAGTGTAGGGCAAAGGAGTTGACATCAACATGTCCTTTGTCTTGCGGTTGTAGAAGTTGAGGTCGAGGGTAAGCTTACCATAGAAACCAGCAGTGATACCGAAGTTTGTCTGTATTTGCTTTTCCCAACCAAGGTCACCATTGGGGAACTGACCATAACCTATAGCTTGGTCGCCATTATATTGTGTTGTACCAGCAAGAGCGAGGTGGGTGTAGTTACCAATTTCAGAGTTACCCGTAGAACCCACACTTACCTTCAGCTGCAAGTTGGTCAACCAAGTAGAAGCGGGACGGAGGAATGACTCTTGCATCATATCCCACATCAAACCACCACTATAGAAGAGAGCGGTACGATTTGACTTACCGAAACGTGAAGAAGCATCCGAACGTACGGTGAAGTTAGCATAATACTTGTGGTTCAAATCATAGTCCACACGACCAAAGAACGAGAGATACTCATACTTAGCTGTGCTACTTGATGAAGAAGCAGGCACTGTACCCGCACTCAACTCGGGCAAACGGTCATCGTGCATACCCTTGGCTGCTGCTGTAAATGAGTTTGAACTATATTTAATGCCTTCCTGACCGAGGAGGAATGTAAAGCTATGTTCGTTCTTTGCCCAATCGCTGAAACCTACCTTATATTCTGCTGTATTAGTAATTGTCCAGTTGGTACTCTGTGCAGAACCTGAAGAAGCAGAACCTGTTGTTCCTTGCAAAGCTGCGAAGCTGGGCAATACTCTTGACTTCGTACGCGAGATGGTAGCATAAAGACCCAACTGTGAACGGAGTGTCAAGCCCTTAACGGGAGTAAGTTCAACAAATGCGGCACCGTTATACAAGAAGTTTTCGCCCTTGCTGGGACGCGCATCTACGAGATAAGTAGGATCGAAAATGTCACCCCATGATTCTGAACCCCAAATAGTATGCTTGGTGTCAGCATAAGTGTAAGGTTCCCAATAACGAGGCCATGATGCTGCAACAGTTGAAGGAGAATATACATTGTTCGAAGCTGTTCCAGCAAAACCATTGGCACGGTTTTCTGAGAAAGCAGCCGATTGGTTCAAACCAACCTTCATCCAGTCCTTCACCTTGCTATCAAGGTTTGCACGCAAAGTGGTACGCTTCATGTATGAACCATAAGTAATACCATTTTGCTTGGTGTATGAAGCCGATACGAAGTAGTTTGTCTTCTCAGTACCGCCACGCACACTAAAGTCTGTGGTGTGCATCAATGCAGCATTGTCGAAAATATACTTCTGCCAGTCGAAGTTTGCACCGTGACTCTTAAAGCGATCGTATGTTGAGGGATAAATAATACCATTTTCAAGCTGGAAGTCGAGCAACTCATCAGCTGTCATAGGGTTACCAATAGAACGTGCCATTTGGCTCCAACCCACATTTTGGCTCAATGTAACCTGTGCCTTTTCGCTGTTGCGACCTTTCTTTGTGGTAATGAAGATAACACCATTAGCAGCACGCGAACCATAAATTGAAGTAGCCGAAGCATCCTTCAAGGTTGTAACACTTTCAATATCGCTGGGACCGAGCATCTGAAGGATGCTTGTACCTGCGGGCGAACCATCTACCACAATAAGCGGTGTGCTACTTGCTGAAAGTGAACCGATACCACGAATATTGATATCGACGTTACCAAACGAGCCAACATCACCTGAGTTGTTTTGAATATTCAAACCAGACACCTGACCTTGAAGCGCGTCTGCCACGTTCATGGTGGGCTTATTGTCCACAACATCAGCAGTAACTTTCTTAACAGAACCTACTACTGTGCCGACTTTCTTAGCCGAACCATAACCAATTACAACAGCTTCGCCAAGCTCGTTGTCCTTAAGCACAACTTGCACATTGCCCGATACGCTTACGGTAGCAGAGTTCATACCGATGTAAGACACTGTAATCTTCTTTGCTGCGGCAGGAATGCCGTTGAGCTTAAAGTTACCGTTAGCGTCAGTGGTAGTGACAAACTTAGTACCCGGAACACGTACGGTAGCACCCATCAAGGGTTCACCTTTACTATCGGTTACACGGCCAGTCACAAGTCTTTGCGCTGAAGCCGTGGCTGCTGTAAGCAACAAACCGGCTCCCAAGAGCGCTAACTTTTTGTTCATATTGATAACCATTTAATTAAACATTTGCTATTTTGGTTTATTGGAAGTCCCACGCTTTTTGTCTGCACAACACTTTCGTTACAGTACACATAAGGGGACTTAAAATTGTGGAATTTTACACATAATTGGTCTACGCGACTCCCATCGCGAAGTTTCCACATAGCTTCATTTATATATTCAAGTTTGTTTATGTGTTATCCACACTTACACGACATTGTTTTGTTATCCTATACACCTATAATACGCAACACATCACACCCCTAATCTATTCGCTGTGGGTGTAAGAACATTGCATAATAATACAGGCGACAAGCGCATAAGTGCTGCAAAAGTAGACTATATTTTTTATTTGGCAAAGATAAGCCTTTCTTTTATCGCTAAAAATTAACCTTTTTGCCTTAATTTATATCAAAGTGTCAACCACACAATACGAAAGATACCTGTTTTTATCGTATAACGTTGAATGTCAATACATAAGCAATCTTGCATAAAACAGAATAAAGAAAGTATGCAGAAAAAAAGATCGTTTTATCAGGAAATCTCATGTGCCAGCCTCACCCCGTTAGATAGGGT
The DNA here is from genome assembly GCA_900542795.1 of uncultured Prevotella sp. Classification (GTDB taxonomy): domain Bacteria; phylum Bacteroidota; class Bacteroidia; order Bacteroidales; family Bacteroidaceae; genus Alloprevotella. Next base: position 6,014 of record UQPD01000110.1, read on the forward strand.
GTTCTAAATCCGTAAAAATGTTCTGCATGAATTATGATTGAATCATCATTGTCTCATGCGCCAGCCTCACCCCGAATGGGGTGAGGCTGGCGCGTGGAACTTTGATTAGTAAGATGTGAACCAATAATTATGAAGTCAAATCTTCTTGCTGATTGTATAAAAATTGAACACCTACTTGTATCTTATTCTTTTCGTCGATGAAATATTACCATTCGTCTAAAAAGTTTGGAGTAGCTGATTTTATGTTTTACTTTTGCATTGCAATAAAGAAATAAAAAGGCGTTCTTTTTTAGACTAAGGGGGTCGCATTCATGCCAACCACATCTAAACAAGGTGCGTTTACTTTAAAAAGAGTAAAGATATAACAAGCTATAAGGTAATAGTGTTTTTTAGGTAAATGACGAGAAAATGTGTTCGCCGTGAGGTGCGCACATTTTCATTTTTTAGAAGGTAGCTGAAATTCACAATAAAACGGGACAGCTATTTTTACTGGTGACCAAAAAAATATCGCAAGTTCCCCAAACTGAAAACTTGCGATAATTTTAGAGGATGGTTAAAATCAGATTTTCTTACCCCCTTATTATTTTGTATAAGTATAATTGTCTATCTTCACACGGGTAACCCCATTTTGAATAGAAACACTTTCTTTGCCTTTACGTGGTTTCCAAATGTCCATTCCCTTTACACGACGACACAAAACCGACTTACCCTTTGCACCAAAAATTTCAGCATACGTTGAGTCTGGACTGTATATAAGGAATACTCTTTCAGGTCCTGCATCAAACGAAGTGCCTGCCTCCCACAATCGTACACAATCGTGCAAGGCATAACTCCATGTGTAACCTGCCGAACCTATACAACCATGTTCATCACGATCACCTCCCACCAACGGAGAAATACTTGAGTGTGCACAACTTGCACACAACACTAAGCTCACGGTGAGCAATGTAGCAAAAATTCCTTTCATTGTCAGTCTTTTTAGTTTTTTAGGGTGGCACAAATCAACTTATCAGAATTATTAGAACCACCCTTTATTGAAATGTATGATGCAAATGTACACATTTTTAGTAAATCAATGGCAACACAAACACCATTATTACTCCTATCACAATTTGCAAAGGAAGTCCCACACGCACATAGTCAATGGGCTTATACCCCCCTGCCGACATTACCAAAGCATTAGGTGGTGTGGAGAAGGGCGATGCAAAACACATGCTGGCAGCTACGGTTACTGCCATTAACATAGGTACTGCACTAATGCCTTGTGCTTGTGCTGCTTGCAAAGCAATAGGTGCCATCAACATGGCAGTCACCGTGTTCGATATAAAGAAGGTGAGCAACGAGGTGGCAACATAAATGGTAGCTATCAACATATAAGGACCATAGCCGCCTACCCAATGTGCCAAGTTTTGAGAAATGAGTTCAGACACACCTGTCTTTTGCAGAGCTGTTGACATGGGTAACATGGCACCAAACAAAATGATGCTCTCCCAGTTTATAGTTTTCAAAGCAGCCTCTACACTACGCAAACATCCCGTAAAAATCATCGCAACAGCAGCCAACATCACAGCAGTTACGGGAGCTATCGGGATAAAGTCGAAAGCCATAGCTACTACCATAGCCAACATGATTATGGCAGCTACGGGAGCCTTATAGTCGAGGGTAACACGCGCAGCTTGTTCTTGTGGCTGACCAATTACCACCCATTCACGTCCGTCGTAACGATTCAGTCGGGCTATGTTACGCCACTCTCCTTGCACCAAAACAATATCCGAAGCATGCAACCGACGTGTTTTTAGTTCATCGCCCAACAAATAGTCGTTCTGCCGACGAATGCCCAACACATTAAGCCCATAGTTAGCACGGAAGTCTGCCTCAACCACGGTGTTGTTTACCAATGACGAGGAAGCCAACACCAATATCTCAGCCATACCCACATCGTAAAAATGCAACTGATTGTCAGCATCTACCGAAGCCACACGTTGCAATTTACCCTCCGTGCAAAGTGTGTCAAGTTGTTCATCACGCCCTGTTATGCAAAGCATATCGCCAGGTTCTATCTTCACATCTGCCATTGCATATTGCTCAATAGAACGCAATCCACCTTGACTGTTCTGTCGGCGAATTTCAATGATGGTCACACCATAAGTGCCATGCACATCTAACTGTTTTAAGGTGCGATTAACCATAGACGATTTTTTGTCTACCTTAAACCAATGTGCTGTTTGTGCTACCTTATATTCATCTGCCAACTGCTGCAAGGTTTTACTGCTTCGTACCTGCGTGTCATCCGTACGTTCTTTTAAAAAGCGACGTGTTAAGGGGATTAACACCAATGTGCCCACTACAATGCAAATAATGCCGATAGGAGTAAACGAGAAAAAGCTCAAAGGGGCATAACCTGCAGCTACCAAAGCATCGCGCACAATAAGGTTGGGCGGTGTACCAATCAGCGTGAGCATACCACCCATACTTCCTGCAAAAGCCAAGGGCATAAGCAGACGGGATGAAGATACACCAGCACCACGTGCCATACTCACAACAATAGGCAACATCAAAGCCACTGTTCCCGTGTTGCTAACAAAAGCACCGACCACAGAGGTGGTTAACATGAGCAACACGAATAAGCGAGTTTCACTTTTGCCTGCCAAGCCCAATATGCTTGTACCCATGCGTTTAGCCAAACCTGTTCCAAAGATTCCACCGCCCACCACAAAAAGGGCTGCCATCATAATTACAATCGGATTGGAGAATCCTGCCAAAGCTTCTTCAGGACTAAGCACTCCTGTAAGCACCAAAGCTAATGCCGCACACACGGCTACGAGGTCTGAACGAATACGCCCACTCACAAAAAGCAGGGCTGAAATGCCAAGAATAATTAGGGTATAAAGCATTTTTTGATAAAGGGTTTAGAAGTTTAAAGGTGTACAAGTTTCGGATTTAGCAAATGCACGCCCTGAAAGGGCAACAGCGCCTAGCCC
>UQPD01000111.1 GCA_900542795.1 uncultured Prevotella sp.
ATAATATATATAGGAGTATATACCCCAAAACAAGAATGAAATTTAGCACCTAAAAACATCAACTGACAAGATGTCAGAAAGCAAACGAATACTATAAACAAAAAATCCTTTTATAAAAAAACAAACTTGGAAATAAGTTTTGGCACGGTTTTGGCATAAATTATTGCAGACGATGCGACAAGGCATTGTTGAAGAAAGAAAACAATAAAAACAAAACATAAAACAAAGTTGTTATGAACATTAAACCGTTAGCTGACCGCGTGCTTATTAAAGCCGCTCCCGCAGAAGAGAAAACTGCTGGTGGTATTATCATCCCTGACACTGCAAAGGAAAAACCCTTGCAGGGCGAAGTGCTTGCCGTGGGTAATGGCACAAAGGACGAAGAAATGGTGCTGAAAGCTGGCGACACCGTGCTTTATGGCAAATATGCTGGCACTGAAGTAGAACTCGATGGCGAGAAGTATTTGATTATGCGCCAAAGCGATGTTCTTGCTGTGCTTGCCTAAAACACAAACAAACTTATCTAACCAATCATTTTTTTTGAATATTCATCATGGCTAAAGAAATAGTATACGATGTTGACGCCCGTGAGCGTCTGCGCGAAGGTGCTGATGCACTTGCTAATGCAGTGAAAGTAACCCTTGGCCCTAAAGGTCGCAATGTAGTTATCGACAAAAAGTTTGGTGCACCCCGCATCACCAAAGATGGTGTGAGTGTAGCTAAGGAAATTGAATTGGACGATGCTTTCCAAAATGCTGGAGCTCAGCTTGTAAAAAGTGTAGCTTCAAAAACTGGCGATGATGCAGGTGATGGTACAACAACTGCCACCGTACTTACACAGGCTATTCTGACTGAAGGTATGAAGAACGTGGCTGCAGGTGCTAATCCGCTCGACGTAAAGCGTGGTATCGACAAGGCTGTAGCCAAGGTGGTTGAAAGCATTAAGGAACAGAGCGAACAAGTGGGCGAAAGCTATGACAAGATTGAGCAAGTAGCTACCATCTCTGCTAACAACGATCCTGAAATTGGTAAACTCATTGCCGATGGTATGCGTGCCGTAAGCGTAAATGGTGTTATCACAATTGAGGATGCTAAAGGTCGCGACACTGTGTTGAAGACTGTTGAAGGTATGCAGTTCGATCGTGGTTACCTTTCAGCTTACTTTGTTACTGACACTGAGAAGATGCAGTGCGTAATGGAGAATCCTTATATCTTGATTTACGACAAGAAGATTTCTAACATCAAGGACTTCCTCCCCATTTTGGAACCTGCCGTACAGAGCGGTCGTCCACTCTTGGTAATTGCAGAGGACGTTGATAGCGAAGCTTTGACCACATTGGTTGTTAACCGCTTGCGCACTCAGCTCAAGATTTGTGCTGTAAAGGCACCTGGATTTGGCGATCGTCGTAAAGCAATGCTCGAGGATATTGCCGTGTTGACTGGTGGTGTTGTTATTAGCGAGGACAAGGGCTTGAAGCTCGAACAAGCTACTATCGACATGCTGGGTTCTGCTGAGAAGGTAACAATCTCAAAGGAGAACACTACCATTGTTAATGGTAAGGGTAACAAGGATTGCATCCAGGAACGCATTGGTCAGATTAAAAACGAAATCAGCAATTCAACTTCTTCATACGACAAAGAGAAATTGCAGGAACGCTTGGCTAAACTTTCGGGTGGTGTATGTGTGCTCGAAGTTGGTGCAGCAAGCGAAACTGAACAAAAGGAGAAGAAGGATCGTTGCGATGATGCACTCTGCGCAACTCGTGCAGCAGTTGAAGAAGGTATCGTTACAGGTGGTGGCGTAGCATACATCCGTGCTCAAAAGGGCTTGGAAGGTATGACAGGCGACAACGCAGACGAAACAACTGGTATCAACATCATTCGCCGTGCCATTGAGGAACCGCTCCGTCAGATTTGCCGCAACGCAGGCATTGAAGGCGCAGTAATTGTGAATAAGGTACGCGAGGGTGAAGGTTACTTTGGCTACAACGCTAAAACCGAACAGTTTGGCGACTTGCGTGCAGCTGGTGTAGTAGACCCTGCTAAGGTTACTCGTGTAGCTCTTGAAAACGCTGCCTCTGTAGCAGGCATGTTCCTCACAACAGAGTGCGTAATCTGCGACAAGAAGGAAGATAAACCCGAAATGCCTATGGCAAATCCTGGCATGGGTGGCATGATGTAATTCCCTTTTCATAGGATTTCATACGATTTATAGTTCTATATTGACGGAGGTTGTAATGTGAATTACGATCTCCGTTTTTTTGCTTCTTGTGAGAGGTTAAGGCTATTAGGAAACGTGAAGATGCCATTCCCTAAAACAAGAAAAATGAGATGTATGTAAAAAAATAATACCAACTTATTGTTCTCTCATCTTATTTTTTAGACGATTAGAGCTTTTTTGTAGACAAGTTTTGCATATTTAGTAGACTAAATCTAATGAGTTAAAGAAGAGATACGCTTAATTATTTACCTTAAGTGTGAAAAAAGTGTGCAAATTGAACACTATAAAGCGCGTATTTCTCAAAAAAGATTTATAGCGATGTTAGTTTTTAGATAGCGTTTGGTTATTCCAATTTTTACATAGTATCTTTGCAGTATAAAAACTCGGGAGGAACAAAAAGTTTACTCTCGAGCATACAGAAGAATAACAACCTTGCACGCTTTTTTTGACGTAATGATGAATAAAGTATTTTACATATTATCCTCTCTGTTACTGCTCACCTCATGTGCTGAGCAATACAACATTGCTGGCAACTCAACTCTGCCTTGCCTTGATGGTAAAGTACTTTACCTCAGAGTGTCGAACGATGACGGACAGAAGCAACAGCATAAGAAAAACTCCGTGCAACAAGAAACGGTGATGATTTGTCTTGACTCTTGCAAAGTTATTCACGGACAATTCCGTTTCGAGGGAGATGTTGATTCCGCAATGATGGCAATGCTTTACACGGGTAACGATTGCGTTATGCCTTTGGTGCTCGAAAGTGGAAAACTAAACATCCAAGTAGACAAAGCTACACAACGCGTGTCGGGAAGTCCACTCAACGAAAAACTTTATAGCTTCTTTAAAAAACGCACACGTTTAGACCACGAAATGTGGGAATTGCAACAAGCTACCATGCGTATGATGCGAGAAGGATGCTCACCTGTTGAAATTCAACGTAAAATGGGTAAGAAAACAAAACAGTTGGCCCAACGCACCGAGGAGTTAGAGACTAAGTTCGTGATGGATAACTACAACAATGTGTTGGGACCAGGATACTTCAGATTGCTTTGCAGTCAATTTCCATCGCCCATCATGACCGACCAAATTCGATGCATACTGAAATCGGCACCTACACAATTCTTAAACGACCCCTTTGTTCGTTGCTACATGCAACAAGCTGAAATGCGCATGTCTGTGCAAAGTGGAATAGAATCTATTGCTGAACCCTAATTCGTAATGTCGTTTAAAAAATGCTTAGGCTGCGATTTCTATAAACGTATAGAATGCAGTTTCTAAAGACGTATAGAATGTAATTTCTAAAAAACTTAGAGCGGTAAAGACAATGCAAAAATTGCCTTTACCGCTCTATTTCTTTGCATACTTACGAAAAAGTTGTACATTTGCTCAAACATTAACCGTAGGCACTTGGCTATAATTATATATGCCATCAGCCTCGAACACAGTAAATGCCATGACTGCTACCGAACAAACATTTCAACAAATAGAACGCGCTTTGCGCAAAGTAGCCTCAAAATTTTCACCAGAGGCCGAAAACAAGCCACTAACAGACATCTATCTGCAAGTGCTGCAAGATAGTGGCGAAATACGCGTATTCGATGATGACGATCACGAACTAACACGCTGTGTGGTTGAAGAGTGGATTGGCAATACCGACGAAAACTTCTACACCGCTGTACAGCCCATTCTTACCGAAGCCATTAAGCGCATCAAGGATGTAACTGAAAACGTGGCAGTGCTGAAGCCTTACTCATATGTGTTGGTGGGCGAAGACCACGAAACACTTGCCGACATTTACTTAGTCGACGACGAAAACATCGTAATTAGCGGTGAACTCATGGAAGGACTCAACGAGGACCTTGAAAACTTTTGGGAAGACCTTGCTAAAGAAGACGTTTTGTGAGATGTTTACAATTCTTTGAACACCTACTTACATAATAACCCCTTAACACTAACCCCTTTTTAATAATGACATTCTTTAAAACGCTTCTGTCGGCATTCCTATTGTGCGGCACAACGATTTGTCAGGCACAAAACGCCTCATCACCTTCAATAATTCCCTTGCCTGCAAAAATTGCGCAAGGTGAAGGAGTTTATACGTTTAAAAATAAAACAACAGCTTGGGCTGATGCCTACGCAGGCGATAGCATAAAAATGGTGCTGAAACAATTTCAGCAAAAGTTCACTCAAACCACAGGCTTAAAGTGGGCTAATGGCAAAAAAAATGCAGCCTTACAACTAAAGCTCAATCGTAATCTTGGTGCAGAAGCTTACAATCTTAATGTAACACCCAAAGGAATTGTGGTGGAAGCTGCACGTCCCGCAGGTTTCTTCTACGCTTTGCAAACATTGCAACAGTTGTTGCCCTCGCGCAGTGTGTTGGCAGGTGTGGCTAATGATAAAGAAACAAAAACGTGGTCGGTACCAGCAATGCACATTGAAGATGCCCCTCGTTTCGGTTGGCGTGGCTTTATGTTAGACGAAGGTCGCCACTTCTATGGCAAAGAAGAAATTAAAAAGTTGCTCGATGTTATGGCAGCTTATAAACTCAATCGTTTCCACTGGCACCTCACCGAAGACCAGGGTTGGCGCATCGAAATTAAGCAATACCCCAAATTAACAGAGGTAGGCGCATGGCGTCAAAGCAAAGTGCTTGGGTGGGATCAAACCAAGCCCGATGGTCAGCACTACGGAGGCTTTTATACTCAACAAGATGCACGCGAAATTGTGAAATACGCTCGCGACCGCTTCATCGAGATTGTTCCCGAAGTCGACATCCCTGGACACTCACAAGCAGCTGTGGCATCATACCCCGAGATGTTAGCCTGTGACCCTGAAAACAAACATGAGGTATGGCTTTACCAAGGCGTATCAGCCGATGTTATTAACGTGTCTAATCCTAAAGCCGTGCAGTTTGCCAAAGATGTAATTGACGAACTTACCGAAGTATTCCCTTTTGGCTACATCCATTTAGGAGGTGATGAATGCCCCACAAACAAATGGCAAAACAATGCAGACTGTCAAAAAGCACTTGCTGCAATGAATAGTCAAAACTATCGCGACTTGCAGACCGACTTTTATCACAAACTTCAACAACACATAGCGCAGAAGCCTGCTAACAAGCAGCGTAAACTCATCTTTTGGAACGAAGTGTTACACGGAAATACCTCTGCATTGGGTAAGGACATCACCATTATGGCATGGATAGGTGCCGATGCTGCTGCACAAGAGGCAGCAAAACGTGGCTTCAACACCATTCTTACGCCACAGATTCCCTACTACATCAATCGTCGCCAAAGCAAAGATGCTACCGAACCGCGCTCACAGGGTTGGGGTACCGAAACCGTAGAAGCAGTTTATAACTACGTGCCAATGAACAATGTGGCAGCTAACTTGCAACCCAAATACATGGGTGTGCAAGCAAACTTCTGGACAGAATGGGTTGAAGATGGTTCTACCGTAGAGTATTTAATGTTCCCCCGTTTGGCTGCTGTGGCTGAAGCTGGCTGGACACCACAACAATTACGCAAGTATCCCGACTTCTTGCAACGCCTCCAAGCAGAACCCGCTTACTACAACGCTAAGGGCGTAAACTATGGTAAGCATGTGTTCAAAAAGTAAAGGGCGTTTTCATTTCTTGAATGTTATAATAATAAGCGAATTGCCTTGCAATCCTTTTGCAAAGAAAGGCAATTCGCTTAAAACTCTTATTGACAACTCACCACAACAACAAAAAAACACGTTTTTTTCTTTGTTATGCGCTCGCCTTGCACTACTTTGCTTCGCCAAGTTAGGCTGCAGCTCGGCACAACAACGAAAAAAACACGTTTTTTTCTTTGTTATGCGCTCGCCTTGCACTAACTTTGCCCCCAAAAATCAACTCATAAAACAAAATGTTTAAGAAAATCTTATTACTCGTGCTCTTCGTAGCACCCTTGAGCCTCTGCGCTCAGAAGTTTGCACACTTCGATTACAACGCAATTCTCTCTGCAATGCCCGAAGCAAAAACAGCACAAACCGAACTCGAAACTATCTACAAGAAGTATCAGTCGGACATGGAGAATATGCAGAAAGAACTCCAAACTAAGGCTGAAAAATATCAGAAAGAAGACACTGATGCCACTCCTGCCAACATCCGCGAACGCCATCAGCAAGAATTGCAAGACATGTACCAACGCTTGCAGCAGGCACAGCAGGATAACTCTGAAAACATGCAGAAAGAACAAGCCAAGAAAATGCAGCCTATCATGACAAAAGTGTTCAACGCTGTTGACGCTGTAGCCAAAGAAAACGGCTATGTTTACATCATCGACAAAACTGCATCACAACAGGCTGGTATCTTTATCAACGAAAGCGCCAGCAACGACGCAACTTCTGCCATCATGAAGAAGCTTGGCATCTCTGCTACAACAGCAACCACTCCTGCCAAGAAGTAAAAATTTAAAACATCTCTTTTAAACACTCCATAAAGTGTGCTGATATGTTAGAACACGACGCTTGCGGCAAGAGTCGCAACCACAGTGAACAACACATATCAGCACATTTTTTTTAACACGCTCTGAAGTGAAAAATAAACTCTCGCTTCTCTCGCTTAATCGGTTTCTTAAAATACACCTTCACACATAAATCCCTCCAACCGTGATAACGCTTAAAAACATACATAAGTCGTTTGGCAACCTTGAGGTGCTAAAAGGCATAGACCTCAACATCCGTCCACACGAGGTGGTAAGCATCGTTGGACCTAGCGGAGCCGGAAAAACCACCTTGTTGCAAATAATGGGCACACTCTATAAACCCGACCAAGGAACCATTGAAATAGCTGGTCAAGATGTGCTACAACTTTCAGCCAACAAGCTCTCACAATTCCGCTGCAACCATTTAGGCTTTGTTTTTCAGTTTCATCAACTCCTACCCGAATTTTCAGCCCTCGAAAATGTAATGATTCCTGGCATGATAGCCCGTCACTCAGACTCTGAAAATAAAAAACGAGCCATGGAGTTACTCCACTTTATGGGACTGGCAGACCGCGCCACACACAAACCAGCCGAGCTTTCGGGAGGCGAAAAACAACGTGTAGCAGTGGCACGAGCCTTAATGAATAAGCCCGACGTAATTTTAGCTGACGAACCATCTGGCAGCCTCGACACACACAACAAGCAAGAACTCCACCAACTTTTCTTCAAGCTACGCGATGCCTTAGGTCAAACCTTTGTTATTGTTACGCACGACGAGGAACTTGCCAAAATTACAGACCGCACCATCCATCTTGTAGACGGACGCGTTGATAAAGAAACTACAACTCCTTTAGTTGAAACACTCTAACACCCTTTTTTCAAAAAAACAATTCCCACATGATAAAACTCGGCAACTATAATACCTTGCGCATCACACGTTTTACAGACCACGGAGCCTATCTCGATGGAGGTGAATTGGGCGAAATACTGATGCCTAAAGCCTACGTACGCAGCGAAATGCGTCCAGGAACCGAGGTAAACGTGTTCGTTTATCTCGACCAAAGCGAGCGCCTTGTTGGTACACTCGAAACGCCCTTGGCACGCGTAGGCGACTTTGCTTTTCTCAAGGTAGCATGGGTTAACGAATATGGCGCATTCCTTGATTGGGGACTGATGAAAGACCTTTTCGTGCCATTCCGCGAACAAAAACTTCCCATGCAGCAAGGTCGTTCTTACTTAGTACACATACACATTGACAGTGAAACCCAACGCATCGTTGCTTCTGCCAAGGTAGAGCGTTACCTACAGCCTGCAATGCGCAGCGACTATCATCGTGGACAGGAAGTTGAAATCGTGGTGCAACAAAAAACACCCCTTGGATTCAAAGTCATAGCAGACAACCGCTGTGCAGGTCTCATCTACGATGATCAAATATTCGAGCAAGAACCTCATGCAGGCGATGTTCTCACAGCAACCGTAGTCAACGTGCGTCCTGATGGCAAACTCGACCTTTCGCTCCAACGCATAGGTAAAGGTCGTTTTCGTGACTTTGCCGACCAACTGCGTCACCAACTGCAGGAAGCAGGCGGCACACTCCCCTTTACCGACCATTCAACACCCGAAGAAATTCAACAAAACTTTGGAGTAAGCAAAAAAACTTTCAAACGTGCCGTAGGTACCCTCTACAAGAACCGCGAAATTGTGATAACAAATCAAGCAATATCCCTTGTAAAGCATAAATAACCACATTGTCACCTTAATTTTTCATAATCAGCAGAAAAAAAGACGTGTATTTATTTGGTTTATTCTATGTGATATAGTATCTTTGCAATCGAATTAAGGAATGAAGCACTTTATGTGTGGATTTCTGCAATATATGATAGTTTTTTCATCTCTATATAAGTTCTGTGAGCAAACAATGCGTTGTGAAACGCGTTGTTTGCATTTTTTTTTGCGTATACGCAAAAACTAATACCCTCATATTCTTTGTTCTTTTTGAATTTGTATGGAATATCTGTGTCTCTGTATTCAATATAGGGTGGTTCTAATAATTCTGATAAGTCGATTTGTACCCTATCGTATGTGTATTTTTTCTTTGAGAATATGGGCTGCGGTTCGGCTAAGATTACAAGCAAGCTTGCATCTTAGCTCTCACCTTGCACCATATTTGTTAGTGAACGAAGGAGCATAGCGGGCTATGTG
>UQPD01000112.1 GCA_900542795.1 uncultured Prevotella sp.
ACGAGATTACTACGCGTCTCGTGGGCTCGGAGATGTGTATAAGAGACAGTTCCTTGTGTTCTTTTCCAAATTTGAGAAAGAGCATCTGAGTAAGAGAATTATATGGATAGTTGCAACCTTTGCTACAATTGTACTGCTAATAGTGGCGAATATAAAAATGTTTTGCTACATTAACGATATACATTAGCAACGATGAGAAGAGCAAAAATAAAAATTATGATTTTTCTTTTTGCTCTTCTCTCACCTTGCACTATCTTTGCACCCATAATCAATAGTAAAACCTACATGAGTAGTATATTAAAGAAAATATGGAGCTTTGTTTGTCTGATTGGACGAGGCTTCCGTAAGTGTTGGAGATGGTATAAAGGTCAATACGTGGGTAGACCGTGGTGGTATAAAATGATTACTGCAGTGTGGTCTTTCTTTGCCTTTGTATTCTTTTATTGCTTTGCCGTTTATTTTAATCTGTTCTGGCTTTTCGGCAAATCACCTTCAATCGAAGACATCATTCACCCCAAAACAGCTGCTGCTTCCGAAATCTATAGTGCCGATGGTAAAATGCTCGGTCGCTATTTTAATGAAAATCGTTCGCCTGTTCCTTACGATTCTATTAGTACGGCATTCTTTGAGGCATTGGTGGCTACAGAAGACGAACGATTCTTCCAGCACAATGGTATCGATTATACGGGTATGTTTGCTGCTGCTAAAGATGCAGCTCGTGGACATGCACGTGGTGCATCAACCATTACACAGCAGTTGGTAAAAAATATGTTCCGTGTGCGTACACAGTATTCTACGGGACTGCTTGGACATGTGCCTGGTTTGCGTATTGTTATTATGAAGAGTAAGGAAATAATTATAGCCCGACTCATTGAACTCTTCTGCGATAAACGCGAAATTCTTAAACTTTATGCCAATACCGTAGACTTTGGGTCGAATGCGTTTGGTATTAAAACAGCTGCACATACTTATTTTAATACCACACCCATCAATTTGAAACCAGAACAGGCTGCTGTGCTGGTGGGATTGCTAAAGGCAACTTCGCAATACAATCCTCGCTTGAATCCTGATAAATCACTCAAGCGACGCAATGTGGTGCTTCATAATATGTATACCCATCGCAATATGCTTAAGGAACGCTTTGGCGATGTGTATATAGCTGATCGCGAAACACTTAATCGTTTGCAAGCTGAGCCTATTAAGTTGGAGTTTACGGTGCAAAGCTTTTATGATGGTAGTTCGCTTTATTTCCGTGAAGCTGTAAAAGACTATATCGATAAAAACTTCCCTGATGTAGATCTTTATTCTGATGGTCTCAAAATTTACACAACACTCGATTCGCGTATGCAAGCGTGTGCAGAAAAGGCTGTTCATAACCAGATGAAGGTAATACAGCGCAACTTTGATGCACATTGGCGTGGTGTGGGAGACCCTTGGCGTAATGAAAAGGGAGAGATTATTCCAGGCTTTATTGAAGATAAGATAAAGAAAACCGATACTTATAAGGTGCTTGCGGCACGTTATCCTAACAATCCTGATTCGGTAGACTATTATCTTAATTTGCCCCATGACGTAGAACTTTATAGTTACGACGGTCCTATACATAAAACCATGTCAACCATCGATTCGTTGAAGTATATGGTTAAGTTTATGCACACAGGTTTTGTGGCTATGGAACCCGAAACGGGCTATGTACGCGCTTATGTTGGTGACATCGACTTTAAAACGTGGCAATATGACAAGGTGCGTTCAATGCGTCAACCAGGTTCAACGTTTAAGCTCTTTGTTTATGCCACTGCAATGAAGCAAGGACTTACACCTTCCGACACTCGCAAAGACTCATATATAAGTATGCGTGTGTATGATAAGTTTAAGCACGATAGTGTAGATTGGCGTCCTCACAATGCCAATGGTCGTTTTAGTAATGCTGAAGTTCCGCTCCGTTCAGCCTTTGCACGAAGCATCAATACTATAGCTGTAAAACTTGGACAAGAGACGGGAATCTCTAATGTCATACAAACAGCACAGGATATGGGCATTAAGTCGCCACTTGATAACAATCCTTCATTAGCTTTGGGATCAAATGACGTGAATTTGCTTGAATTGGTAAATGCTTACGGAACTGTGGCAGACGATGGTATGCATGTAGACCCTGTGTTTATAACCAAGATTGTTGACTCAGATGGTAATGTGATTTTCGAAAACAAACTCGAAGAAACACGTGCTTTGTCTAAAGAGGCCGCTTTCTATATGCAAAAGCTTCTCGAAGCCAGTGTGTATGATGCAGGTGGTACGTCACAACCTATTGCAGCAGGACAGTATTTAGGTCCGTACATGAAGACTTTGAGCATTGGAGGTAAAACTGGTACATCTAATAATCACTCAGATGCTTGGTTTGTTGGTGTAACTCCCAGTTTGGTTGCAGGAGCATGGGTTGGTGGCGAATATCGCAGCATTCACTTCCGCACAGGTGCATTAGGACAAGGTAGTCGTACAGCACTCCCCATCGTGGCAGCCTTCTTCCGTGGTGTGATGGATGAACCTGCTTTACGTGGAAAATATCAACGCAAGTATGGTATGCCGCCAACTGATATTGACGCATCAAGCTACGAAGCTACTTATGTGCCTCAAGCTGCTGGAAACGATTCTTTGAGCAATGACTCAACTGCAGCATCTTATTCTGAATTTGATGATGACCTTATGGGAGGTGAGGGTTCTACAGAGGAAACTCATCCTAACCACGAGGCAACAGAGCCGACAGAGCATTCATCGCACAATAAGGATAATAGCAGTTCTTCAACGACAAAGTCAAACTCTAACTCATCCTCTTCAACAACAAAGAGTAGTAAGAAGAGTAGTACAAGTCAGTCGGCAGAGGACTTGTTTGAATAAGTTTGTCAGAAACATATCTTTTTTTAAAACCGCCATGACAGTTTGCATTGCTGTCATGGCGGTTTTTTAAAGGGTAGTGTTTATATATATGCCTCTTAATCTTTGAAAAACGCAACGAAAACGAAACATCTTTTCAGTTTTATTCTTTTAAAAACCCCAAAGTAATCTGATTATAAAGGGAAAATGATTGATTGTTAGTGTGGAAATGCGTAAGGTTATCAAAAACTGTTTATAAGTTAAAAAAAATCGCCACTTTAATTTTGTTGTTCCCCTATTAAAATTTATCTTTGCATCGGTTATTACAGATTTTTATGAAGAAAGAAGTTTTTGTTCCCAACTACATCTTTGAAACAAGTTGGGAAGTTTGTAATAAGGTGGGCGGCATCTATACGGTGCTCTCATCGCGTGCCAAGACACTGATGACAACTTATCAAGACCGCCTCGTTTTTATCGGTCCTGATTTGAAACAACCTACGGCTAATGTTGATTTTTGTGATGATGAACGGTTGTTGCCCGAATGGAAAAAGGCTGCGGCTGAATTGGGCTTGAAGTGCAGAATTGGTCGTTGGATGGTTCCGGGCAAGCCTGTGGCTGTGCTCGTTGATTTTGCCCCCTTCTTTGATATTAAAGACGATATATATGCCGAGGCATGGGATCTTTTCCGTGTCGATTCTATTAAGGCATATGGAGATTATGATGAGGCGTCTATGTTCTCGTATGCAGCAGGACGTTTTGTTGAGGCTGTGGTATCGCTTTGCTTGAAGCCTACTGATAAGGTAATTTATCAAGCACACGAGTGGATGTCGGGCTTGGGTATGCTTTTCTTAAAGAAACATCAACCCAATGTGGCAACTATCTTTACTACACATGCCACAAGCATCGGTCGTTCTATTTGTGGCAACGATAAGCAGCTTTATGCCTTCTTCGACGGATATAACGGCGACCAAATGGCAGCCGAACTCCATATGGATGCGAAGCACAGCATCGAAAAACAGAGTGCATGGCATGCAGATTGCTTTACTACAGTAAGCACATTTACAGACCGCGAATGTCGTCAATTGCTCGATAAACCTGTTGATGTGGTTTTGCCCAATGGTTTTGAAAATGATTTCGTACCTAAAGGTAAGGATTTTACAGCCGTGCGTAAGCAGGCTCGTCAGTGCATTCTTGATGTGGCAAGTGCATTGACGGGTGCAACAATGCCCGATGATACGCTCATCGTTTCAACCAGTGGACGCAATGATTATCGTTGCAAAGGTTTCGACGTATTCCTTGAGTCAATGGCGCAACTCCGTGCGCAATTAAATGAGGAAGGTAGTAAACGTCAAGTGTTAGCACTGATTGAAGTTCCGTGTTGGCTTGAGGGTCCACGTGCTGATTTGCAAGAAGCATTAAAGCATCCTACGGGTGCCGCATTACCCAATCCTATTATTACGCACAATTTGCACAATCTCAACGAAGACCGCATAGTGTGTACCATTCGAAATATGGGCTTGGAAAATCGTCCTGAAGACCGCGTAAAGGTAATTCTTGTTCCTTGTTATCTCGAAGGAAACGATGGCATTTTTAATCTGCCTTATTACCATTTGCTCGCAGCAAACGATTTAGCACTCTATCCTTCGTACTACGAACCTTGGGGTTATACACCGCTTGAAAGTTGTGCATTCCACACACCTTGTGTTACCACCGATTTAAGTGGTTTCGGTCAGTGGGTGGATGGTGTACTTGGTCACGAAGGAACCTTGGAAGATGGTGTTCGTGTTATTCATCGCGATGATAGTAACTACATGCAGGTGGCACAAGAAATGTGTCAGACTGTGAAGAATTTGCTTAACACACCTTCAAAGCAACGTACTGCCATTCGTAATCATGCTGTGTCTATTGCAAATAAGGCGCAGTGGAAGCACTTCATTAAATACTATTTTGAAGCTTATAACTTTGCTTTGAGCAGAGTCTATAATAAGTAACTTTGAGGATTTAAGGGTGTGTATATCATAACATTCCCAATTCCCCAATATTCTCCCAAAAATAAATTACAAAACACAATAACCAATGAACATTAAAATTAGCAATGCCAACCAACCTTCGTGGAAGGTGGTTAACGTAAAGAGCCACATTCCCGAAGCATTGAAGAAGTTGGACGAATTGGCCCACAACCTTTGGTGGTCATGGAACACTGAAGCTTTGCAACTTTTTTCAAGTCTCGATGAAGACCTTTGGAAGAAGGTGAACAAAAACCCAATCGAATTGCTTCGTAGCATCGACTATGATCGTTTGATTGAGCTTTCAAAGGATAATGAAACCATTGCCCGTATGGACAAGGTTTATGGCGACTTCCGTAAGTATATGGATGTTAAGCCTAATCCTAAGCGTGCCTCAGTTGCTTACTTCTGCATGGAGTATGGTTTGAACCACGTGTTGAAAATCTACTCTGGTGGTTTGGGTGTTCTTGCTGGTGACTACTTGAAGGAAGCTTCAGACAGCAATGTTGATATGTGTGCTGTAGGTTTCCTTTATCGTTATGGTTACTTCACACAGACACTCTCAATGGATGGTCAGCAGATTGCTAACTACGAAGCTCAAGACTTCGATAGCCTCCCCATTGAACGTGTGCTTGACAAGGATGGCAACCAGGTAATCGTTGACGTGCCTTATCCCAACTTTATGGTTCATGCTGCTCTTTGGGTAGCTAACGTTGGTCGCATTAAGCTTTACTTGCTCGATACAGACAACGAGTTGAACTCAGAGTTCGACCGTCGCATCACTCACTCACTTTATGGTGGTGACTGGGAAAATCGTATCAAGCAGGAGTACTTGCTCGGTATTGGTGGTATGCTCGCTCTTAAGAAGCTCGGCATTACTAAGGATATCTACCACTGCAACGAAGGTCACGCAGCTCTCTGTAACGTACAGCGCTTGGTTGACTATGTTGAAAGCGGTTTGAGCTTTGACGAAGCACTCGAACTCGTTCGCGCTTCTTCACTCTACACAGTTCACACTCCTGTACCCGCAGGTCACGACTACTTCGACGAAGGTCTCTTCAATAAATATATGAACCAATTCCCTGGTCGTCTTGGTATTTCTTGGGATGACTTCATGGGCTTAGGACGTACTAACCCCGAAGATAAGGGCGAGAAGTTCTGTATGTCAACCTTCCTTTGCAAGACTTGTCAAGAGGTTAATGGTGTTAGTTGGCTCCATGGTCGCGTAAGTCAGCAGATGTTTAAGGGTATTTGGCCGGGTTACATGCCTGTCGAAGAGCGTCTTGATCATGCTGAACGTAGCCACGACGAATGGTTTGATATCTACAACCCGCATCCCGAAGAAAGCCACGTAGGTTACGTAACCAATGGTGTTCACTTCCCCACATGGTGTGCTAAGGAATGGCAAGCTGTTTATGCTAAGTATTTGGGCAAGGAATACATCCACGACCAGAGCAATGGCAAGATTTGGGAAAAGATTTACAATGTGCCCGATGAGGTAATTTGGAATACTCGTGTAGTTTTGAAGAACAAACTTATCGACTATATCCGTGCTCGTTTCCGCGAGAATTGGCTCCGTAATCAGGGTGATCCCTCTTTGGTAGTAAGCCTCCTCGATAAGATTAACCCCAACGCGTTGTTGATTGGTTTCGCTCGTCGTTTTGCTACTTACAAGCGTGCACACCTCCTTTTCTCAGACCTCGATCGTTTGGCTAAGATTGTTAACAACCCCGACTATCCTGTGCAGTTCCTCTTTGCAGGTAAGGCACACCCCGCTGATGGTGCAGGTCAGGGCTTGATTAAGAAAATCTACGAAATCTCTCAGCGTCCTGAGTTTATGGGTAAGATCCTCTTCCTCGACAATTACGATATGCAGTTGGCACGTCGTCTGGTTTCGGGTGTTGATATTTGGATGAATACACCGACTCGTCCTCTTGAGGCATCAGGTACATCAGGCGAAAAGGCATTGATGAATGGTGTTGTAAACCTCAGTGTACTCGATGGCTGGTGGTACGAAGGTTATCGCGAAGGTGCAGGTTGGGCATTGACCGACCGTCGCACTTACCAAAACCAGGGTTACCAGGATAAACTCGATGCTTCAACAATCTACTCTATGCTCGAGCAGGAGATTATTCCTCTCTACTATGCACGTAACCGCAAGGGTTATTCTGAAAACTGGGTACGCACCGTTAAGAACTCAATTGCTTGCATCGCTCCTCAGTATACAATGAAGCGTCAGCTCGACGATTATTACGATCGTTTCTACAACCCCGAAGCAGCTCGTTTCAAAACACTTGCAGCTAACGACAACCAGCTTGCTAAGAGCATTGCAGCTTGGAAGGAAAGCGTTGCACAGCGTTGGGACGATATTCGTGTAGTAAGTTCAGAACGTAGCGAGAATCTCCAGAATGGTATGCTCGTTAGCGGTAAGGACTTTACTGTGAAGCATGTTGTTGACGAACAGGGTCTCGACGATGCTATCGGTATCGACTTGGTAATCATCTCTGGTACTGATGGTAACGATAGTATCTACGATGTAATGCCTATGAATGTAGTAGCTCACGAGGGTAATCTCTACACCTTCGAGCTTACGGGTAGCTTAGACCTCGCTGGTTCTTACAAGGTTGCTTATCGTATGTATCCTAAGCACAAGAACTTGCCTAACCGTCAGGACTTCAGCTATGTACGCTGGTTTAACTAATAACCAACACATAGTTTTGACATAAACATTTTTAGACAAGGCCACTCCTATAAAATGGGGTGGCCTTGTTTCACAAAACGACATATGCGTATGAAAAAGATTAAATTTCTCCTCATTGCCCTCATGATGCTCATGGTGGCTCCTGTTAGTGCACAAAGCAAATATACAGTGCCTCTTACAGGTCGTAAGGTGTCACTTTGGGTGAGCGATGAACAAGTGCTCAGTCTTAGCGAAAAAGAGTATAAAAGTTATTTGTCTTCAGCAAAACTTTCAACCAATGCCATGCAAACGGCTATGGTGAAGAGGGTAGGGCAGCGTTTGGCTACAGCCGTCGAAACCTATTTAAAACAGGTAAATCGTTTAGACGCCATTCAAAATTACAATTGGGAGTTCAACTTGGTACAAGACAAATCTGCTAATGCCTTTTGTATGCCAGGTGGAAAAATTGTTGTGTACGAGGGATTGCTTCCCATTACTCAAGACGAATCTTCGCTTGCCATTGTGCTTGGACACGAAATAGCACATGCTGTGGCAAAACATTCAGCAGAGCAACTTAGCACACAGGCTAAGCAAAATGTAGGTGCCAAGGTGCTTGGTGCAGTGCTCGGTGTTGCAGGTGCAAGCAATGCAACTTCCATTCTCACTCAAACAGCTTTTTCATTGGGCACTAAATTGAGCTCATTGAAATACTCGCGCGATAACGAAAACGAAGCAGACTATATGGGACTTGTTTTTGCTGCGATGGCAGGTTACGATCCCAGTGTTGCCGTAAGCTTTTGGCAGCGTATGGCTTCTAATTCACAGAATCGTAAGTTGGCTTTCCTAAGCGATCATCCCTCCGATGCCAATCGCATTGCCAATATTAAAAAGTGGCTTCCTGTGGCAAAAAAGTATTACAAGCCTGTGGTAACTTCAACGCACAAAACTACAACAACTAAGAAATCAACTACATCTAAGAAGAAAAAAACTACATCCAAGAAGAAAGCAACTAAGAAAACAACTAAAAAAAGGTAATTCAAAACGTTTAGGGTGGTTCTAAAGAAAATGTTTTTAGAACCACCCTATACTCTTTTCGAGTCTATCAATTAACACGTCCGAGTTAATCAATTGAAAAGGCAAAGTTAATCAATTAACTTGGTCGAGTTAATCAATAGACTTTTGGGGGACAGATTTCATGGAATTTATATCTCATCTATGGCAATTTATGACCTTTAACCACTGTCTCTTATACACATCTGACGCTGCCGACGATCTTACGCGTGTAGATC
>UQPD01000113.1 GCA_900542795.1 uncultured Prevotella sp.
AAAACTTATGCTGTGAGATTACAAAACGGCACAAATAATTTTCGTATGAAAATATGACCTATTTCTACGGAAGTTATTTTTTGAACATTACTAAAAACGTAAAAAGTCCCACTGCAACGAGAGATTGCAGCGGGACTTGTATAAGGATACGTGACCTGTTAAAAGGCAATTAGGAAAATTCGGTCTCGTCCTATTTTTAAGCAAATCTATATATATAAGGTACTAACCCTACACATATATAATATATTAGTCAGCCAACTTTGCCTTGATGAACTCACGGTTCAAGCGAGCAATGTTAGAGATAGACTCGTTCTTGGGGCAAACAGCCTCGCAAGCACGTGTATTGGTACAGTTACCAAAACCGAGTTCGTCCATCTTAGCCACCATTGCCTTAGCACGCTTAGCAGCTTCGGGGCGACCTTGGGGAAGGAGAGCAAACTGGCTAACCTTAGAACTAACGAAAAGCATAGCAGAACCATTCTTACATGCTGCAACGCAAGCGCCGCAACCAATGCAAGTAGCACAGTCCATAGCCTCGTCAGCATCCTGCTTAGGAATAAGGATAGCGTTAGCATCCTGAGGAGCACCAGTGCGTACGCTGATGTAACCACCAGCTGCTTGAATCTCATCGAATGCAGAACGATCTACCATGCAGTCCTTAATTACAGGGAATGCAGCAGAACGCCAAGGCTCAACAGTAATTACATCGCCATCGTTGAAGCGACGCATGTAGAGCTGACAAGTTGTTGCACCAGCCTCGGTTTTACCGTGGGGTGTACCATTGATATAGAGCGAGCACATACCGCAGATACCTTCGCGGCAGTCGTGATCGAAAACGAAAGGTTCTTTACCCTCTTCGATGAGTTCTTCATTGAGGATGTCGAGCATTTCGAGGAAAGAAGTATCATCGGGGATGTCGTGCATCTCACGAGTGTCGAAGTGACCCGCATCCTTGGGGCCATTCTGCTTCCAATACTTGATAGTGAAAGATATGTTCTTAGCCATGGCTTATTAGTTCTTGTAGTTACGGGTTTTTACTTCGATTGCTTCATACTTCAAGGGCTCTTCGTACTTAACGGGATCCTTGTCTTCACCCTGGTATTCCCAGCATGAAACGTAGAAGCAGTTTTGGTCGTCGCGCTTAGCTTCGCCTTCCTCAGTTTGGTGTTCAACACGGAAGTGACCACCACAAGATTCCTCACGGTGGAGAGCATCGATAGCGATGAGCTGACCCATAGTGATGAAGTCGTTCAAGCGGATAGCCTTATCAAGCTCAACGTTAACACCCTCGATATGGGGAACGAAGAGATTTGTTTCGAACTCCTTACGGATTTCCTTCAACTTGCCAAGAGCAGTTTGGAGACCTTCCTTAGAACGAGCCATACCAACATATTCCCACATTACATGACCCAATTCTTTGTGGATGCTGTCAACCGACTTCTTACCATTGATGTTAAGCAAGTGGTCGATGTGATCCTGAACGGCCTTTTCTGCAGCAACAAACTCGGGGAGGTCGATGCTGAAGCGGGGAACAGTGATTTGGTCGCTGAGGTAGTTCTGGATAGTGTAAGGAAGCACGAAGTAACCATCAGCCAAGCCCTGCATAAGTGCAGAAGCACCCAGACGGTTAGCACCGTGGTCAGAGAAGTTACACTCACCAATAGCGAACAAGCCAGGAATGTTAGTAGAGAGTTCATAGTCAACCCAGAGACCACCCATTGTGTAGTGGATAGCGGGGTAAATCATCATCGGGTTAGTATACTCGATACCATCATCACCCTTACGTACTACCTGACCAGGCTTAACGTCGGTAATTTCTTCGTACATATCGAAGAGGTTACCATAACGCTGGAGAACAACATCGATACCCAAACGACCGATAGCCTCAGTAAAGTCGAGATATACAGCGAGACCAGTGTTGTTAACACCGAAGCCAGCATCGCAACGTTCCTTAGCAGCACGCGAAGCAACGTCACGGGGAACGAGGTTACCGAATGCAGGGTAACGACGTTCGAGATAGTAGTCGCGGTCAGCCTCGTTGATGTCAGTAGGCTTAATTTCGCCCTTCTGAAGTTTAATAGCGTCTTCCTTCTTCTTAGGAACCCAGATACGACCATCGTTACGGAGAGACTCAGACATAAGCGTAAGCTTAGACTGCTTGTCACCGTGAACAGGGATACAAGTGGGGTGAATCTGCACATAAGCAGGGTTAGCAAAGTAAGCACCCTTGCGATAAGCAGCAATAGCAGCAGAGCAGTTGCAACCCATTGCGTTAGTCGAGAGGAAGTAAGTATTACCATAACCACCAGTAGCCAAAACTACAGCATGAGCAGCGAAACGTTCGAGCTTACCATTAATAAGGTTACGAGCAATGATACCACGTGCACGTCCGTCGATAATAACAACGTCCTGCATTTCGTAGCGGCAGTAAAGCTTTACAGTACCAGCGTGTACCTGAGCCATAAGTGCTGAGTAAGCACCCAAGAGGAGCTGCTGACCTGTTTGACCCTTAGCGTAGAAAGTACGGCTTACCTGTACACCACCGAATGAACGGTTAGCCAAGAGACCACCATATTCGCGAGCAAAAGGAACACCCTGAGCTACGCACTGGTCGATAATATTAGCACTCACTTCAGCCAAACGATAAACGTTAGCTTCGCGTGCACGGTAGTCACCACCCTTTACAGTATCATAGAAAAGACGATAAACAGAGTCACCATCGTTCTGATAGTTCTTAGCGGCATTGATACCACCCTGAGCAGCGATAGAGTGCGCACGACGGGGAGAGTCCTGGATGCAGAAGTTAAGCACCTTGAAACCCATTTCACCGAGAGAAGCAGCAGCCGAAGCACCGGCAAGACCTGTACCTACAACGATGATATCGAGCTTACGCTTGTTGGCGGGGTTCACCAATTTCTGATGAGCCTTATAGTTGGTCCATTTTTCAGCAACAGGACCTTGAGGTATTTTAGAATCTATGTTAGCCATGATAGGAAATTCTTTTTATTGGGTTTACAAGTTAAAGAAATCGAGCCATAAGCAAGGAGCCACACCTATATATATATTAAGGAATAGCACAGCCATGCCCCAACCTTTAAACTTGAAATTATATTACGCTGCTACACAAGCACCGCCACAGAAAGCGAACTTAAGAGCTACAGCGAGGAAGCAGAGCATAAGCACAGTAACATAGATGTTACCAATGCAACGCCAACGGTTAAACCAGATTTTGCCGTTCCAACCAAGAGTCTGCATAGCACTCCAGAAACCGTGAGTCATGTGGAACCAAATAGCAACGAACCAAACTACATAAAGCACAGTAAAGATGGGGTTGCTAAAAGTGAGAGCCATGATGCTATAACCATCAGCGGGGTCGATGCTATTGCCAACATAAGCAAAGCCATTGCCCATCAACTCGGCAAACATCATGTTATACCAGAAGTTGAACAAGTGGAGCAAGAGGCCGAGCACGATGATAATACCGAGCACGAGCATGTTTTGCGAAGCCCACTCTACCTTTTCGGGCTTGCTAACCACTGCATAGCGGTTATTGCCACGAGCCTTGCGATTCTGAATTGTCAGAATAAAGGCGTAGATGAAGTGGATGGCTACGAGAGCAGCGAGGCCGAGGGTAGCAGCGACAGCATACCAGTTGGCACCCAACATTTCGCATACCATGTTGTAGCCTTCCTTAGAGAAAAGGGCCACCAAGTTCATGCAACCATGAAATGTGAGGAACAGAATGAGCGCGATGCCAGTAACTGACATGATAACCTTCCGTCCGATGGATGAGTTAGTTAACCACATAAAATGATTTGAATTAAGTTGATATTTAAGATTATTTATTTGCCACTTTAACGACGCGCCCACCTAAAATAGACACGCACATTTTTCCCTATAAATAGGGAGTAGACTTAATCTCCGTGCAAAATTAAAAGTTTTTATTCGGCTTTGCAAGTTTTAAGTACATGTTTTTCGCACTTTCGTTTTGCATTATAAAATGCATAGGTTAACTTTGCATCAAAATTACAACATAACACAATGGAACACTCACTTTTTCTTTACAATACGCTGACCCGTCGCAAAGAATTGTTCAAACCAATTCATGAGGGTCACGTGGGCATGTATGTGTGCGGCCCCACCGTTTATGGCGATGCTCACTTAGGACACGCACGTCCCGCCATCACCTTCGACCTCGTATTCCGCTACCTAAAGCATTTAGGCTATAAAGTGCGTTATGTGCGCAACATCACCGATGTAGGTCATTTGGAACACGATGCTGACGAAGGCGAAGACAAGATTGCTAAAAAAGCACGTCTTGAACAACTCGAGCCCATGGAAGTGGCACAATATTTTACCAATCGTTTTAATGCTGCCATGGGCAAGCTCAATGTGTTGCCCCCCAGCATCGAGCCACACGCCACAGGTCACATCATTGAGCAAGAGCAACTGGTTCAGCAGATTCTTGACAACGGATATGCTTACGAATCAAATGGTTCTGTCTACTTTGACGTTGTAAAATATAACGAAGACCACAAATACGGTATTCTTTCAGGTCGCAACCTTGAAGACGTACACGATGCAAGTCGCGAGCTTGATGGTGTAGGCGAAAAGCGTCACCAAGTAGACTTTGCCCTTTGGAAAAAGGCACAACCCGAACACATCATGCGTTGGCCTTCGCCTTGGAGCGAGGGTTTTCCTGGATGGCATTGCGAGTGTACAGCAATGGGACGTAAATACTTAGGTTCACACTTCGATATTCATGGTGGTGGCATGGATCTTGTTTTCCCACATCACGAATGCGAAATTGCACAAGCAGTAGCTTCGCAAGGCGACCAAATGGTAAAATATTGGATGCACAACAACATGATTACCATTGCTGGCAAAAAAATGGGTAAGAGCTACAACAACTTCATCACGCTCGACCAATTCTTTACCGGTAGCCATCCGTTGCTCACGCAGCCCTACTCCCCCATGACCATCCGTTTCTTCATTCTTCAAGCACAATATCGTTCTACGGTAGACTTCTCGAACGAGGCTTTGCAGGCTTCGAAGAAGGGTTTCGACCGTTTGATGGATGCCGTAGCACAGTTGGGTCGCATCGAAGCAGTTAACAATGGCACACTCACCGAAGCTTATGCCGATGAAGTTGCAAAGAAGTGCTACGACGCCATGGACGACGACTTCAACTCGCCCATCGTTATCGGCAACTTGTTTGAAGCTTGCCGTGTTATCAACCAGCTTGCCGACAAGCAACAAACCATTACACCTGCAGGCTTAGAGGCTTTAACCAAGGTAATCCACACCTTTGTATTCGACATCTTAGGTTTGAAGAGCGAAGCCGAAGGCGGAAATGCTGAACGCGAAGAAGCCTATGGTCATGCCATCGACCTTTTGCTCGAACTCCGTGCCAAAGCTAAGGCTGCCAAAGATTGGGCTACCAGCGACCAAATTCGCGATGAACTTGCAGCCTATGGTTTTGAAGTTAAAGATACAAAAGAAGGTGCTACTTGGAAACTGAACAAGTAAACGACCCTTTCTCCTATATGCCAACGGCGTGAAAACCTTTTGTCAGGGTTTTCACGCCGTTGGTCTGTTTAAGAGATACTTGCTATTTTGAATAGCCATCGAATGTTCAAAAATCCGCGAGTTTTTCTGCACTACATTTGATAGAACCATTATCATTCCCCGACCGACCTTTATAGATACAAAGAACACATCCATTTAAATTCATGTTATATGAAGGTATACATCTCATCTTTGTCAGAATAGCTTAGACGACTTAGTTATTTATTTGCTTCTCTCGTCCAGCCTAGGCTGGACGACAAAGTAATATATATTAAAAGGCAAAGTATATTGATATAAATTGCCGTCCAGCCTAGGCTGGACGATAGAGGTATATGTATTATAATGTACAATGTATAAGATGTGCTGCAATCGTTTGTATTACCTATTACTTATTACCTATTACCTATTACTTATTACCTACATATACTTACCTATTACTTATTTATTTATATCTAAATGTAAGAAAAATACACATAATACTTGCATATATCAATTTAAATGCCGAATATTGCATTTGATTTATCATAAAATACGCATATTATTTACACATTTACACACAAAAGCTAAAGCCTATGTTACGTATTGCCATACAAGCCAAAGGAAGATTGAATGAAGACACCATGCAGTTGTTAGCAGATGCAGGGATAGATGTAGCACAAAGCAAACGCAAATTAGTGGCACGTGCTAAGGGATTTCCTATAGAAGTGCTATATCTGCGTGACGACGATATTCCACAAGCTGTGCATATGGGTGTGGCAGATGTGGGAATTGTAGGACGCAATGAAGTGGCAGAGCGCAATATGGCAGTTGACGAAGTAATGCGTTTGGGCTTTGGAGCTTGTCGCATTTCGTTGGCAGTGCCACGCGAGGTGGTGTATAC
This sequence comes from uncultured Prevotella sp., assembly GCA_900542795.1. GTDB lineage: Bacteria > Bacteroidota > Bacteroidia > Bacteroidales > Bacteroidaceae > Alloprevotella. The sequence continues at coordinate 6,449 of UQPD01000113.1, forward strand.
AGGACTTGAATGGTTCAACGGACGAACAGTTGCTACCTCTTATCCAACCGTGTTGCGTAACTTCTTTGCAGAAAAAGGAATTAACGCAGATATTCACGAAATAGCTGGTTCGGTAGAAATAGCTCCTGCTGTGGGTATGGCTGATGCTATATTCGATATTGTGTCGTCGGGTGGTACGTTGGTGCAAAATGGTTTGCGCGAGGTAGAAGAAGTGTTCTATAGCGAAGCAGCGTTGGTAGCACATCCAGGACTTGACGATGAGAAAAAAGCTGAGATAGAAAAACTGAAATTTCGTTTTTCGTCTATAGTCAATAGTCGTGGCTATAAATATGTGTTGATGAACATTCCCACCGCACTGATTGATGAGGCTGTGCAACTTTTGCCAGCCATGCGTTCGCCCACCATATTGCCACTTGCTGCCGAAGGCTGGTGCTCACTCCATGTGGTATTGCCCGAAAACGTGTTGTGGGAAAAAGTAGAACAACTCAAACAAATTGGTGCCGAAGGTATCTTGGTGCTGAACCTCGAAAATATGATTCCTTAGCGTGACCCCCCCAAAAAAAAGACAAATAAAGCAATGAATATCATAAACAATCCACAGCCTTGTGAGTGGGCTGCGCTGTGCGAACGTAATGCACCAAGCGATGAACAAGTGATGGAAAGTGTGCGTGCGATTGTAGAATCCGTACGTAAAGAGGGCGACCAAGCCTTGCGACGTTTTGCTCACGATTTTGATTGTGCTACAATCACTGACATAGAACTGACTGACGATGAACGCACCTTGTTGGCTGCACAAACCTCAGCCGAAGTGCAACAAGCCATTCAGCATGCACTGCATAACATACAGGCTTTTCATAAAGCACAAAAGCCTATGATGGTTGAGGTGGAAACTCAACCCGGTGTGCATTGTGTGCAAAAGGCGGTACCCATTCAGCGTGTGGGATTGTATATTCCTGGCGGACGTGCACCTTTGTTCTCGACAGTGTTGATGTTGGCTGCTCCAGCTGTTATTGCTGGTTGTAAAGAAATTGTGCTTTGCACTCCGCAAGGAGCCGATGGACATATTGCTCCCGAAATAATCTATGCTGCCAATATCTGTGGCATTCACCACATCTATCGTGTGGGAGGCGCACAAGCAATAGCAGCCATGGCTTATGGCACCGAAAGCATTCCGTGTGTGGATAAAATATTTGGTCCTGGCAATCGTTATGTGACGCATGCCAAACAGTTGGTTAGTACGCACACTGCCATTGATATGCCTGCAGGTCCCTCAGAGGTGTTAGTGATGGCAGACCAAACAGCACATCCCGATTATGTGGCTGCAGACATGCTATCGCAAGCCGAACATGGACCCGATAGTCAAGCCATCTTGGTGTGCAACTCTATGACCTTGGCACAACAAGTGGCAGCAGAGGTTGAACGACAAACAGCCTTATTGCCTCGTAGGGAGTTAGTGGAACAATCTTTGAGTCATAGTCGCATCATTGTGTTGCCTACCCGTCAGGAAATGTTGCAATTCTCGAATGCTTATGCTCCCGAACATCTCATTCTCTCTGTAGAGAATCCGTGGCAAATGGCAGAGGGTGTAACAGCAGCAGGAAGTGTGTTTGTTGGCAACTATTCGCCAGAATCAGCAGGCGACTATGCCTCGGGTACAAACCATACTCTGCCTACAAGTGGGTGGGCACGCTCTTATAGTGGAGTAAACATTGACAGCTTTATGCGTAAAATCACTTTTCAAGAACTCACTCAAGAGGGATTGCAAGCATTGGCTCCTACCATCGTAACCATGGCAGAGGCAGAAGGCTTGCATGCACATGCCCAGGCTGTGAGAGTTCGTAAATCATAAATAAGTATTAAGTATTAAGTATTAAGTATTACAAACTATTTATGCGCTACGCGATGGGGAAAGAAATTTCCATAAATAAACCCCTTTCGGGTAGGGTGTTCAAAATCCATGATTTTTTTCTGCACGGTTTTTGACCTTGATAAG
>UQPD01000114.1 GCA_900542795.1 uncultured Prevotella sp.
ACGAGATTACTACGCGTCTCGTGGGCTCGGAGATGTGTATAAGAGACAGCCATACACCCCACCTAACGACCTGAATTATTTACCATGCCTCCAACTTATCCGCGATTTCAGGTATTTTATCCTTTGTAAATACGGGGTTCTTTCCTTCCTTCTTCTGTTGGCGATAGTCTTGTAACAAGAAGACGGCTTGACGCGATAGCAAAACAATTGCCACAAGATTACAAAGAGTAAGAAGCGCCATTGTAATGTCAGCTAAGCTCCATGCAAAGTCAAGCGAAACAACCGCACCAACCATCACCATTGCAGCCACAGCAAGACGATAAACAAATACACCCCAACGAGAATCCCTGATATATCTCACATTGGTTTCACCATAATAATAGTTGCCTATAATGCTGCTAAAAGCAAAGAGCCATATCATTATAGCCACAAACGAATTGCCAATACTACCAATTTCGTGCGTCAAAGCATCCTGAGTAAGCTGAATACCATTAGAAGCAGTTACATCCACACCACTCACCAAAATAATAAAAGCAGTACATGAACATACCACAAGTGTATCCGTAAAAACGCCCAAAGCTTGTATCAAACCTTGTTTCACAGGATGGCTCACCGTAGCCACAGCAGCCGCATTAGGCGCACTACCCTCGCCTGCCTCATTGCTAAACAAACCTCGCTTAATACCCTGTATCACTGTAACACCCAGCACACCCCCTGCAGCCTGATTCAGTCCAAAAGCATTTTCTACAATCGTAAGCAAAACCTGGGGGAGAGAAGTAATATTCCATATCACAACCCCAACGGCTATTAAAAGATACACAACAGCCATTGCAGGCACTACCGTCGACGAAAACTTTGCCACACGATGTATACCCCCAAAAATAATAACCAAAGTGAGTGCTGTGAGCACTATGCCCATCACCGTAGGATCTATGCCAAACGCTTTTTGCCATGCCAAACAAATGGTGTTACTCTGCACTGAATTATAAGCAAAACCAAAAGTTATAATCATCAACACAGCAAAGAGAATGCCCATCCATCCCTTTCCCAATCCATATTTCATATAATAGGCTGGTCCACCATAAAAGGAGGTTTTACCCTTACGCTTGTAAAGCTGAGCAAGTGTTGACTCAATAAAAGCTGAAGCCGAACCCAACAAAGCAAGCAGCCACATCCAAAACACAGCACCAGGACCGCCAATGCTAATGGCTGTAGCTACACCAGCAAGATTGCCTGTACCAATGCGACTTGCCAAAGCCACTACAAAAGCTTGAAAAGACGAGATGTGTTTCATCTCTCCATCCACTTTCACATCCATCGACAATTCGTCCTGCCCAATCTCTTCGGGCTGCACCTTGTCAGGATGAAGCAAGAGCCTAACCATCTCTTTTATAAGACGGAACTGCACAAAACGAGTGCGCCAAGTGAAAAAAACAGCACAGCATATCAAAATTGTAATGATGATATACGACCAAAGAAAATCACTAACTTGAATTAAAAAGTTTTGTATTAAATCTACCATTCTCTCCCTGTTAAAATAAAGCTTTACATTTTGACTGCAAAATTACAAATCTTCTTTCACATTTAAGAACACTTTCAAAAAAAGGACTTGCGTCAACTAACGCAAGTCCTTTAATCATTTCATTCAAAAAAGTTTATTTAGCTCTCTTGGGACGTCCTGCACGCGGACGTTTGTTCTTCTTTTTATTGTCTTTTTTACTACCCTTCGAGCCATGTTCGGGCATGGGAGCAGGACGGTTTGCTGCAGCATCCTCGCCCACCAAAGCAAAGTCGAGTTGACGACGCTCCAAGTTAGCACGTTCCACACGAATGCGCACCTTATCGCCTAAGGCATAACGCTTGCGGAAACGACGCCCCACAAGACAATAGTTGCGTTCATCAAATTCATAATAATCATCGAGCAACATGCGCAAAGGAATCATACCCTCACATGAGTTTTCGTCAATCTCCACATAGAGTCCAAACTCGGTTACACCACTCACGGTGCCATCAAATTCCTGACCAATGCGATCGCCCATAAACTCTACTTGCTTATACTTGATAGAGGCGCGTTCAGCAGTCGAAGCTAACTGCTCCATGTTCGATGAGTGCTCACAAAGTTCCTCATACTTCTTTTGGCTAACCGAGCGTCCACCTTCCTCATAGCGTGTGAGCAAACGGTGTACCATGGTGTCGGGATAACGACGAATAGGCGAAGTGAAGTGCGTGTAGTAGTCGAACATCAAACCATAGTGTCCAATGTTGTGTGTGCTGTAACGAGCCTTCATCATGGCACGCAAAGCAACCATCTCAACCACCTCTTCTTCCTTCTTTCCTTTGATGTCGGCAAGCAGTCGGTTCAAACTCTTGCTTACCTCTGTCTTCGTTCCATCCGTACGAATGCGATAACCAAATCGAGCTACAAAGCCACTGAGTTTCTCCATTTTTTCAGGATCGGGCACATCGTGAATACGATATACAAAGACCTTAGGTTTCTTGCCACGTGGCACTACAGCAATTTTTTGTGCCACACTGCGGTTTGCCAAGAGCATAAACTCCTCAACCAACTTGTTGGCATCCTTTGCCACCTTTACATAGGTGCTAATGGGGTGACCTTTCTCGTCAACTTCAAAACGAACTTCAGAACGGTCAAAACCAATTGAACCATTCTTAAAGCGTTTGTTACGCAATATCTTAGCAAACTTATCAAGCTGTATCAACTCGCGGGCATATTCCCCCTCAGGTTCAGAACCCGCGGGCAATGCTTCGGGGTGTTCACCTGGCAAATTTAAGTCTGCCTCTGAGGCACAACCATTACGCTCAAGGATGTATTGCACTTCCTCATAAGTAAAACGACGGTTACTCTTAATAACCGTATGTGCCAAATGCCAATCAGTCACCTCTCCCTTATCGTTCATGTGGAAAATGGTTGAATATGCCAACTTTTCCTCATCGGGACGCAAGGAGCAAATAAAATTACAAAGACGCTCAGGCAACATCGGGATTGTGCGGTCTACAAGATAAACACTGGTAGCACGCTTCTCAGCTTCTTTATCAATGATATCGCCTTCCTTCACATAGTGCGACACATCAGCAATGTGTACACCTACTTCCCACATTCCTTTCTGCAGCTCACGAATCGAGAGCGCATCGTCAAAGTCCTTCGCATCGTGGGGGTCGATGGTAAAGGTTGTAACATCGCGAAAGTCTTCGCGGCGAGCAATCTCTTCAGCAGTAATATCTGGACTGAGTGCTTCGGCAGCCTTCTCCACCTTTTCTGGATAGGTATAAGGCAAGCCATATTGAGCTAAGATGGCATGCATCTCGGCATTGTTTTCGCCTTGCTTACCGAGCACATCAATCACCTTACCTATAGGACTCTTTGAGTCTGTAGGCCATTCAATGATTTTTACCACCACCTTGTCACCATTCTGTCCGCCTCCCAATTTGTCTTTCGGAATAAAGATATCGGTGGCAAGCGAACGACTTTCTGTTACCAAAAAGCCATAGCCACGCTCCACTTGCAGTTGACCCACAAACGTATCGTTTGAGCGCTTCAAAATCTCAGTTACTTCAGCCTCGCGGGTATGTCCTGCACGACGTGCCAACATCGTAACGCGTACACGGTCGCCATCAAGAGCATGCAGCGAGTTACGCTCACACACCAAAATGCTTTTGCCACCATCATCAGGCACAAATGAGTTACGACCATTACGTTTGCGCACAAAGGTTCCTTCCATCACATTCGAACGGACTGCATTGCGATAATGCCCATTACCATCGGTTGAAAGGTAATCGTCGAGCACGAGGTCGCTCAAGGCGTCCATCACAATCATTTTAGCAGGATGATTTGTGGCATTAAGTGCTGCAAAGAGCTCTTTTACATCATATTCTTTCTCAGGGTTGGCGTTGAACAAATCAACCAACATTTGTGCAACATTCTTTTTTTTGAGTCGCACTGCTCCACCCTTCTTCTTGTCTTTCTTTGCCATAATTACACATGGTTTACGTCGTTGCACCATTGGGAAAATGACTCCTCCCAAAGCATCATTGGGGGTGCAACGAAAGGTTATATACTACAAAGTAACGCTTTTTTTGCCGAAAATGCCACTCAATTAATATATAATAACGCACGAAAAAGGAATATCTTAGTATTTTTGCCGTAAAAATAGCCATAACAGCTCATGTTGCACAACCATTATAGCTACAAGGGGGCGAATGGCTCTTACATTTATTAAGATTATGCAAATAAAAACGCTTTTACTCTGGCTGCTCGCGTTGACCTTTAGCCTTAACTTGGGAGCACAAACGCCCAACGGAACGACTCCTACCAACAACAACAGCATTGAAGAAACCGAGGTTCCCATCATGACGCAGTTGGGTACTACGCAATATAAGGGTAAAACTATTCCGCACGTCATTTTGCCAGCATTGCCCAAATACGCCCCCATGACGTTTAAAAACGACAGAGAACGCGAGCAATACAACCGTTTGGTGTATAACGTAAAAAAGGTTTTGCCTTGGGCAAAGATGGCAAAACTCACCATTATCGAAACGGTGGAAGTTCTTGACCAACTCCCAGACAAGCGTTCGCGCGATGAACATATCAAGGAGGTGGAACACGGACTCAAAAAGCAATATGGTCCTGCTCTTAAAAAGCTTACGCGTTCGCAAGGTCGTCTCTTAGTTAAGTTAGTAAATCGCGAGTGTAACCAAACGGGTTATGCCATAGCCAAAGCTTTTATTGGTCCTTTCAAGGCAAATCTTTATCAAGGCGTTGCCGTGCTCTTTGGCAATAGCCTCAACAAGAAATATGACCCCGAAGGTGATGACCGCTACACCGAGCGCGTGGTGCGCATGGTTGAAGCTGGCTTAATCTAAAAATCAAACAGAGGAATAATCTAAAAAGCTCCCGCTTACTTGTTGAAAGTAGGTGGGAGTTTTCTGTTGTCATGAATCTATTGTTATTTTTTAGTCATAAATGACCATCAATGAGCCATAAATTTTCCATAAATCTCTCGCGCTAGCCCAAACCCCGAAAGGGGTTATTTATGGAAATTCAAAAAATATAAATTTATGGGAATTTGTGGCTCATTGATGAACATTTTTGACTACCCCCAAGCGCGAAGCGCAAATAAAAAAACATTGTTTTACTAGACTTTTAGACTTTACAGACTACTAATTTTTCTGCTGTGAACCACCAATTATGTTGCGATTTCCTCTGGAATTCTATCAAAATTTGAAATCTTCCCACAACTTTTCAATGTACGAATCCATTCAACATTCCTAAAAATAGCACACATGCATCGCACACTATTCCCGATTTTTGTGCAATATATCCCACACAATTGTTAACATTGTCTGCACACAACAAAAAAACGAACAATCGCCCTAAAAGACTTAAAACATTTTGTTTAATTTTGTATGAGATATTCCGATCTTCAAAATAACATCATTTTTTGAACCCACACATAACAACAAGAACAACAACTTAACGATAAGATGCAAGTAGCACTATTTATACCCTGTTACGTTAATGCCGTATTTCCCGAAGTCGGGATGGCATCACTCCATTTGTTACAACAACTTGGAGTGGACGTTGTGTATCCCGAACGACAAACCTGCTGCGGACAACCCATGGGCAATGCTGGTTTCGAAAAAGATGCACATCATTTGGCATCGCACTTCGAAGAAGTTTTTAAAGACTACGACTATGTAGTAGGACCTTCTGCCTCGTGCGTTTCCTTTGTTCGCGATCACTACAAAAACATCCTTCCCGACACACAATGCGAGTCAGCAGGCAAAGTGTATGAAATTTGCGAGTTTATTCACGACATCATCCGCCCCACCTCGCTCAACGTGAGTTTTCCGCACAAGGTAAGCATCCAAAATAGCTGCCATGGTGTACGTTTGCTCCACCTCTCCTCTCCCTCCGAACGCAACATTCCCTACTACAACAAATTACGCAATTTACTTTCACTCGTACACGACATTGAGATTGTTGAACCTCAACGCCCTGACGAATGTTGTGGCTTTGGTGGTATGTTTGCCGTAGAAGAACATGCTGTTTCAGGACAAATGGGACGCGACAAAGTGATGCGACACCTACAAACAGGTGCTGAATATATTGTAGGTGCTGACTGCTCATGCCTCATGCACCAAAATGGCATCATCGCTCGCGAAAAGCTCAACATTAAGACCCTTCACATAGCTCAAATTCTCTCAGGAAATGTCTAAACACGCAACAAAAGCAGCCGATTTTTTAAAAAATTCCCAACAGGCCCAATGGCACGATGAAACACTTTGGATGGTACGCCAAAAAAGAGACAAGATGGCAAAGAGCGTACCCGAATGGGAAGACCTACGCGAAATGGCTTCAGCACTTAAAATGTACAGCAATTCGCACCTCGAAGAGCTACTACTGCAATTCGAAGAAAATGCTACACGCAATGGTGCCATAGTGCATTGGGCAAAAGATGCCAACGAATATTGCCAAATCGTAGCAGACATCCTGAACCAACACCAAGTTAAACATTTTGTAAAAAGCAAATCGATGCTTGCCGAAGAGTGTGGACTCAATCCCTATCTTGAGCAACAAGGCATTGAGGTGCTCGAAACCGACTTGGGCGAACGTATTTTGCAGATGTTAGGTCGTAAACCTGTGCACATCGTGCTTCCTGCCATAGCTGTGAAGAAAGAGGAAATTAGCGAATTGTTTACACGCGAAATGGAAGGATGTGAAGCTGGTAACTGCGACCAAACCTACCTTACCCATGTAGCCCGACGAAATTTGCGCAAAAAATTTATTGAAGCTGAGGCTGCCATGACTGGTGCTAACTTTGCCGTAGCTTCAACAGGTGAATGTGTGGTATGCACCAACGAAGGCAATGCTGACATGGGTACATCCCTTTGCACTAAAAAGTTACAAATCACAGCTTTCGGACTCGAAAAGATTGTGCCTAATCGCCAAGCTCTCGGTGTGTTTACTCGTCTGTTAGCTCGTTCTGCCACAGGACAGCCTTCCACCACCTACACATCACACTATCGCTCACCGCGTAAAGGGGGCGAGTTACACATTATTATTGTAGACAATGGTCGCAGCCAACTATTAGCCGATGCACAACACCGACGTGTACTCAACTGTCTTCGTTGTGGTGCTTGCATGAATACTTGTCCTGTTTATCGTCGTTCAGGAGGTTACTCCTACACATATTTCATTCCAGGTCCCATTGGCATAAATTTAGGCATGGTACACGATGCCACAAAATACAAAGATAACGTGTCGGCTTGTTCACTCTGCTACTCTTGCCAAAACGTTTGTCCTGCAAAGGTTGACCTTGCCGACCAAATTTACTTGTGGAGACAAAAAATGCAGCAATTACACATTGAGAGCAAGAGCAAACACCTTATGTCGCGTGGCATGCAGATGGTTTTTGAGCATCCCTCTCTTTATAACACCGCTTTACGCTTTGCCCCATTAGCCAACCACTTGCCACACTGCATGATTCAAAATGCTTGGAATGCTTGGGGAGCTGAACGCGAAATGCCTCAATTTGCAGCACATTCCTTCAACGAATTGTATCACAACGAAAATCAATCCAATCATGGCAACAAGCAGTAAGGAACAAATTTTAGCCTCCATACGTCAACACACCACCGAACGTTTCGCCATGCCCAATCTCAGCAAACTCGAACACGAGGCACAAACCTTTGCTAATCCTGTTGAGGCTTTTTCAAAAGCCTTGGAACAAAGTGGTGGACATGCAGCCCTATTGCCCAAGGACGAAACCTTAGGAGCTTTCATTGCCAAACTCTATCCACAAGCAAAGATGGTAGCTAACACCATCCCCCAACTACCGGGTGCCGAAGCCCTGCCAGGAAAAGTCTTTAACCCCGATGAGGTTACAAACCCAGCAGAACTCAATGGCACTGACCTTGCCATCATCGAGAGCAAGATGGGTGTTGCTGAAAATGCGTGTTGCTATATTGAGGACAACGTACGTCACCGCGCTGTGTTCTTCATTTCTGAAGCATTGGTCATTGTGCTCAATAGCAAAGACATTGTCAACAATATGCACGAGGCTTACAACGCTCTACCCAACACCCCCACACTTCCCTTCTCATGTTTCATCTCTGGTCCGTCAAAAACTGCTGACATTGAACAAGCCTTAGTTTTTGGAGCACATGGAGCTAAAGATGTGTGGGTCATCATCAAAGAGTAAGTTCAAAAAGAGTTCGTTTAAGCATTAAGTAATGTTCAAGAAATAACTTCCGCAGAAATATTGCGCCATCCTCACCCCATTCGGTAGAGTGTTCA
>UQPD01000115.1 GCA_900542795.1 uncultured Prevotella sp.
TCTCTTCATAGATTTCGACGGATGGCTTCTCTTTCCGCATGGCGTATGAGAGGAAAACTTCATCAAACAGTTCGTCCGTGGAATATCCCAACTGCTTCATCAGACTGACCGATTTTTGCCAAAGCGTGTCGTTGATGTTGCTGAGCAGATAGATCTTGTATCGCTTCCGTAGTTTGACCAATGCCTTCAGTCTTTCCACGGGCAGATTGCCACAGAGCTCTTCGAGAACGTTCTCAATATCCTCGGTTGTTGTTCCTTTGCGGCAAAGGCTAAGCATCTCTTTCAATGTATCTGCTTCCGCCACCAACCCATTGATATATTGGTGCATCAGTCTCTTGATCTTGCGGACATGGATTAGCCGCTTGAACGCTGTAACGCCCAGACTTTCCATGGCTTTTACAACAGAGGCATCATCAATATTCACGATGACACCTCCATAATCAAAAACGAGAGTTTCTATCTGTTTCATGCTTACTTACCCTATACAGAAAGGTTACTTTCCCACGCAAAAGTGTTTGAAAATATTGCCTAACACCTCATCGGTGGTAACTTCGCCAGCAATGTCGTTGAGGTGGAAGATACACTCACGGAGGTCTTGGCTCACAAAGTCGCCTGAAAGACCTTGGTTTAGACCATCGATAACACGGTCGATGGCAATGAGGGCAGAAGAAAGGGCTTCGTAATGACGTAAGTTACTCACAATGGTGCCTGTGCTGCTGTGCTCTTGTCTTAATTGTGCAAGGGTGTCGGAAAGCAAGGTGCGTAATTGCAAAATGCCTTCGTTATGCTGCGCACTGAGCGAAAGCAAGGTGAAGGTTGGGAGGGAAGACACCGCAGTTGTTAATTGCTCATTTAAATATGCTTGGGCTTGTGCAAGGGTGGAGGCATCAACCAAGTCTTGCTTGTTGAGTAAAACAACTAATTGCTTGCCTTTGGCAGCGGGGAGAATGCTTGGAGCAAGAGCTGTGTATTGTTCGCGGTAAGCAGTGAGGTCTATAAGCCAAAGCACAATGTCGGCTTCGTTAATTTTGGCAAAGGTGCGATCAATGCCCATACGTTCTACAGTATCATCGGTTTCGCGTATGCCTGCAGTGTCAATAAAACGTACCAGTGTGCCCCCCACATTGATAGCCTCTTCAATGGTGTCGCGTGTGGTGCCGTGAATGTTGCTAACCAAGGCACGCTCTTCGCCTACCAAAGCATTGAGCAGAGTTGACTTACCCGCATTGGTTTCGCCCACAATGGCTACGGGTACACCACGCTTAAGGGCATTGCCTAAACGGAATGATTGGCAAAGTCCTTGTATGTGGTTGTGAATTTTTTGAGCTAAACTGAGTAGCTCGGGACGTGAGGCAAACTCTAATTCTTCGTGATCAGAGAAATCGAGTTCTAATTCGAGCAGTGAAGTGATGTGTAGCAGTTGGTCGCGTAACTGACGCAGTTCTTTACTAAAGCCACCCTTCATTTGCTGCATAGCCATGCGATGGTTGGCTTCGGTAGTCGAAGCAATGAGGTCGGCAACGGCTTCGGCTTGACTGAGGTCCATCTTTCCATTTAAGAATGCACGTTCGGTGTATTCGCCTGCACGGGCTAAACGGCAACCTCCTTGCAAAAGTAATTGCATAACACGATGGAGAATGTAGTCTGACCCATGGCATGATATTTCGGTGCTGTCCTCTCCAGTGTAGGAGTGGGGAGCACGGAACAGACTTACCAACACTTCATCAATAACCTCGTGTGTTTGTGGGTCGATAATGTTGCCAAAGGTGAGTGTGCTACTCTTTTTTTCGTGCAAGGGCGTTTTTCCTTTCGACTTGAATATGTGAGATGTAATAGCTATGGCTTCGGGACCAGATACTCGGATGATGCCGAGTGCTCCACCCGAAGGGGTTGCTATGGCGCAAATTGTTTCCATTGTCTTGTCTTTTTTCTATTCTGCAAATTTACATCTTTTTTTAATGGAAAAAAATAATCAGGTATGAGAGATTGGGGATAAAACCTTCTTCTCTCATACCTGATTATTTTAAATCACCCCTAAAAAAGGGATTATCTGTATTATTTTTTTACCTGAGGCTTGCGTCCACGTTTGGCAGGAGCCTTCGTTGCTTTAGGCTTATCGTCTTCGGCATTAACTTCAGCTTCGGGAGCCTCCTTCTTTTCGAAACGAGCAAGCATGTTTTGAAGTTTCGAGATTTCGAGGTTCTTTCTCTGCAACTCATCACCCTGGTTCTTGATGGTGGTGAGCAAAGAGTTAAGCTCTTCGTTGTCGATGTCGAGCGGGTAGCGTTCGTTAACGCGCGTAATGAAGTCGCCAAGAATGTTCATGTAATTAGTGAAAGCATCGTAGGGCGAATCATAAATGCCTCGGTAACCTCCATAACTATTGGGCTTAGTGCTCATAAAGCGGAGGTTGTTAGAAGCCTGCAGATAATCGAAGTCCTGCATCAAACGGCGGTCGCGGCAGATGCGCACACGGTCGGCAATAGAGTAGAGCTTGTTGAAGGCTTCGCGTTGCATAACATTACCCAACCAAGGAGAGAGGTCGCGTTCCTCGTCTACCCATGAAGTGGGATAAGTAACGGTGAGGTCGCCTGCCGACTTTACGCGTTGACAAATCTCAGAGGGTGTGCTAAAGGTGATGCCACGCTGCTTGAACTGTGCGGGAAGTGCCTTCATAAACTCTAAGATGTTAGAAGACAGCGGTTGGAAGATGCCCAATGCGCAGAGTTCCATGAAGATGTTAATAACCTGTTCCTCCTGCGGGAGTTGTGCAATCCAGTCAGCATAGTTGTCGGCAAACAAGGGATATTCGCTCCATGAAGAGTCGTTGAAACGGAACGAGATGTCCTCAGAGAGAGAGTAGTCGCGCAACAAGAGTTTGAGTTTAGGATTGCGGCAGCAGTTGTAAACGAAGTGAGGGCTCTTCCATCCCAACACATGTTTAGCTCCTTCAGCCAACATACCATTAAAGCCCATTGAGGCAACGAGTTCGCCAATATCGTCAGAGTAGATAAGGCAAGAGTTGCGGAATATTTTGGGCTCCTGACCAAAGAGCAACTTCACCTTCTTGCACAAGCGCTGCACTTCGTCGCGGAAAGTCTCTTCGTTAATCAATGAAGAGAAACCGTGAGAGTAAGGCTCAGCCAAGAATTCTACGCAACCTGTGTCGTTGAGCTTTTGTAAAAGTTCGATACATTGTGGAGCATGGTTTTCGAGTTGTTCGATGGCACAACCAGAGAGTGAGATGGCACACTTAAACTCACCGGGGTTAGCTTCAGCCATTTCGATAAGTGTCTGCAAGGCAGGCACATAAGAGCGTTCGGCAGTCTCGGTAATAGAGCGTGCGTTTTCGTAGTCATCGTAATAGTAGTGGTCAGTACCTATGTCGAAGAAGCGATATCGCTTCAAGTGAATATTCTGATGTATTTCAAAATATAAGCAAACTGTTTTCATGATGTGTGGTATTTGAGTGCTTTACAGCGAGAATGTTGCAGTTTATTTGTTTGAAAATGATAGCTCCCTCATAGCGAGGGGTGTGAAGGAAAAATGTTAGTGGATGAGACTGTTGTAAACGTCGTAGATGCGTTTTCCAACTTTCTCCCATGTAATTTGGTCCACCTCGTTTTTGCCTTCAACCTTCAAATACTCATGAAGCGACTCGTTGGTACAGATAGAGTACATGGCATCAGCCATGGCATTGATGTCCCAATAGTCCGTCTTAATGCATTTGTCAAGAATTTCGGCACAGCCACTTTGCTTAGAGATGATAGACGGTACACCACATTGCATAGCTTCGAGCGGAGAGATACCAAAGGGTTCACTAACCGAAGGCATAACATAAACATCAGAGTCTGCAAAAGCCTCGTACACCTGTTTGCCACGCATAAAGCCTGGGAAGTGGAAACGATCAGCGATGCCACGATCGGCAGCCATGTTAATCATGTCGTTCATCATATCGCCCGAACCAGCCATGCAGAAGCGGATGTTGTGAGTGCGCTGCAACACAAGCGAAGCTGCTTCGACAAAGTATTCAGGACCCTTTTGCATTGTGATGCGTCCGAGGAAGGTAACCACCTTTTCTTTGCGGTGTGCGCGTTCCTTTCTCTTTTCCTCAACCATGTCGAGAATCTCTTGTGAAAGGGGATACACGGCATTGTGCATGGTGATGACCTTTGCGGGGTCTTGGTGATAGTGGTTAATAACCGTTCGGCGTGTTAACTCAGACACACACATAATGCAGTCTGCGTGGTCCATACCATCTTTTTCAATGCTATAAACTGTGGGGTTAACATGACCGCGTGAACGGTCGAAGTCGGTGGCATGAACGTGAATAACCAAAGGTTTGCCACTCACACTCTTGGCATGGATACCTGCGGGATAAGTGAGCCAGTCGTGAGCGTGGATGATGTCATATTCTTGCTGACGTGCAATGACGCCAGCCACAATAGAGTAATTATTGATTTCGTCTTGCAAGTTTTCGGGATAGCGTCCTGAAAATTCAATACATCCCAAGTCATCTGTCAGACGATAGTTAAAGTCGGCATAGATGTTGTCGCGCAACTGGAAGTAAAGCTCAGGTGTCATGCGATTGCCTAAGCGTTCTTTCACATAGTCGTAGTCAACGTCTCTCCATACAATGGGAGTTTCGCTCAGACCAATGATGTTCATAAAACTCTTGTCTTCGTCACCCCAAGGCTTGGGAAGGCAGAATGTGATGTGAACGTCAGGTTGTGCAGACAGACCTTTTGTTATGCCGTAGCTGGCTGTTCCCAATCCACCGAGGATATGAGGAGGAAACTCCCAGCCAAACATGAGAACTTTCATAAAGATATGATAGGTTGGTTAGTCTTGGGGCTGTGCGGGCAAGGTGAGTGTTGTGCATCTGCCTATCGCATTAAAGTCCTCAGACACTGTGATTGTTATTTGGGTGGTTTTAGAATTTTAAATTCAGATTTTTAGAACTACCCATTATTCCATGGCGTTGTTATACTTCTCAAGGAGGCGTAATGCACGCAAGATGCCGCTAACGTTCATGGCAAACGAAATAGCACCGCGTCCGTGGAAGGGTGGGTTACCATCAAAGAGTTCGGGGATGGTACCGATGCAGTGGTAGAAGAGCTCTTCTTCAAAACCAATGAGTTGACGTTCGATGTAGTTAACACCGCTCATGCGATATACGCGCAAGTAAGCTTCAAGATAGAAACCTGTGAGCCAAGGCCATGCTGTGCCTTGGTGATAAGCTAAGTCGCGTTGATTTTGTGGACCTACATACATAGGGTTGTATCCACCGCTCTTGGGCGAGAGTGAACGAATGCCCTTGGGTGTAACCAATTCCTTGGTGCAGATGTCGAGCACAGCCTTGCGTTCCTTCATGTCGAGTGGAGAATAGTCGAAGGCAATGGCAAACAACTGGTTGGGGCGTACGCTCCAATCCATCATTTGTCCGTCAACATAGTCGAGCAAGTAGCCATATTCGTTAAGAAAGACCTCCTTAAACGATCTTGCCATCTTTTCGGCATCTTGCTTAATTCGGTTCTTAACGTCTTCGTGTTCTTCCTTGTCATTTTCTTCGAGCATTTGTTCAAAGAATTTCAAGGCGTTATACCAAAGCGCATTAAACTCAACAATGTAGCCCGAACGGGGAACAACAGGGCGTCCACCTTCTTGTGAGTTCATCCATGTAATGGCATGGTCGCGTCCGTTGGCATAGAGCAAACCATTTTCGTGAATGAAGAGGTTGGGATGCATGCCATTCCAAATGAATCCCATAATGTCCTTCAGCAACTTGCCATACTTTTCATAGCACTCTTTGCGTGAGGTGTATTTGGCATATTGTTGAATAGTCCAAGTGGCCCAAAGCAAGGTGTCGGGTTGTTCCATCTCGTAAATGTTAACCGACATGGGCTCTTTACGCATAAAGTTATAGAGTGCTTTTTCGGCAGTAGCCATATAAGTTTCAAAGCGGTCTCTTTCGCCAATGGCAAGCGTGAGACCAGGCATAGAAATAAAGGTGTCGCGTGCACGAGGCTTAAACCAAGGATAGCCTGCAAGGATATACGACTCTTTATCTTTATTTACTCTGAATTGGTGTGCTGCATTAACCAAGCAATGATAGAAGCTGTCGCGATGGTCGATGTTAGCAATTTCTTTTTCGAGCATTACATCAATTTGTTTGGGCTCGATAGGAGCCACGCCAGCACTGAATGTAATGGTTTCGCCTTTATGAATAGGCATTTCAAAATAACCAGGTACGAGCAAGTCTTCGGTAGCATAGTATCCACGTTCGCGTTCTTTGGGATAGTCCATGCCTCTATACCAATCGGGGCAGTAGTTCCATTGGGCGGGTTTTGACGTTTGCATGTACAAGTCGGGGTATCCCTGATACAAGCACATACGTATGCCGTTCTCCACCTCATCATAGCTTCGATTTGCCACATTATTCTCGTGAGTCCATTGACGTACACTGCGGAATGCCAAGAAGGGGCGCAAGCGCAAGGTGGTTTCAGAGTGAGCGTCGAGCAAGGTATAGCGAATATAGATGCGATAGATAGAAGTGTCAAAACTAATTTCTTTTTTCAGTAAAACACCTCCTACGCGATAGGTCCAAGTAGGTACCTGTTCCCATTCAAAACTTACGATATACTTGTGTCCTTTTGGACTATAGTTCTCACCCTCATATTTATGGAGACCGAGGTTAAATTCAGCACCATGCTGAATAATGGTTTCGTCGAGCGAAGACAACAATACGTGGTTCTCGTCATCCAATTCGGGAACTGGAATAACGAGCAGGCCATCATATTTTCGGATGTTACATCCTACTAAGGTAGTAGAACAGTAGGCACCCGATCTGTTGGTGATAAGCATCTCCTTATAGAGCGAATCTTGCAGATTGGTCATCTGGGCCTTATCGAATCTGAGATAGCACATGGCGATATGTGATTTTAAGGTTTGAATTCGTTTCTGTCGGACGGATTTTCCGCTCGAACTTGTTTGCCTTTTGTTAGCAGTTGGTTGACTGATTTTAAATCGGCTCTCAAAAGTAGAAAAAAAAAATGGTTCATAATGTTTTTTTGAAAAAAAAATGAATAAAACAATGTTTTTATATGTCAAGTCAGCAAAATCGCTCGCAAAGTCTTGTTTATTTTTAAAGATTTGGGTAAATTTGCCTTGAAATAGGGACTTGTAAATAAGTCGTTGATTTACCTGCTGTGGCTTGAAAACGGTGGGTATTACAAAATTCTTAAAATAGGGGCTTGGGGAATCCTTGATGGATTGAATGGTCCTAAAACTAAACTATCTAAAGTTTCAAGGCTTAAAGTAATGCCATGACAAGATTAGACAAAATTGATAAAGTGAATGCAGCATCTCAGTTGGTGGACATTTGGGATGTGTTGGATGATAAGGAGCGCACCGTGTTGGTTGAAAATTGCTGGGTTGAACGCTTTAAGAAAGGTGAGGGTATTTATCAAGAGGGTGATCAGCCCGACCACCTGCTCTGCTTGTTATCAGGAAAGGTTAAGATTTATCGTAATGGCGTGGGTGGTCGTAGTTTGATTAACCGCGTGCTTCGTCCTATACAATATTTTGGTTATCGTGCATCGATGGCTGGTGAGGCTTATGTTACAGCGGCATCGGCTTTCGAGGAGAGTTTGATTGTATTTGTTCCCATGCGCACCATTTTTAAGCTTATGGAAAAAAATGCACGTCTTTGCCACTTCTTTATTCATTCTTTGGCTGTTGACTTGGGCAAGGCTGACCAGCGCATTGTGAGCATTACGCAGAAGCATGTGCGTGGACGTATGGCTGAAACTTTGTTGGAGTTGTTGGATGTGTATGGTTATGATGGCGATGGGCAAACGCTCGACTTGCACATTACGCGTGAGGATATGGCTAATTTGTCGAATATGACTACAAGCAATGCCATTCGTACGCTTTCTACTTTTGCTGATGAGGGATTGGTTGAAATAAATGGCAAATTCATTAAACTGCTTGACGTGGATGCTATTCAGCGTATATCTGATATAGGATAAAGAATTAAGTATTAGGTATTAAGTATTAAGTATTACAAACTAATGAATATCAAGTAATAAGTAATAAGTAAGAAGTAATAGGTAATAAGTAATTCATGAATCATCATTTATGACTTTCAATGAGGATATTTGTGACTATTTTTGTCCCCAAAAAGTCTATTGATTAACTCGACCAAGTTAATTGATTAACTTTGCCT
>UQPD01000116.1 GCA_900542795.1 uncultured Prevotella sp.
ATGTGTATAAGAGACAGGTATATCAATATACTTTGCATTTTAATATATATTACTTTGCCGTCCAGCCTATTGCTGGACGATCGGAACAAATAATATAATGAAGTTGTCTAAGCTCCTCTAACGAGGATTAGATTAAATCTTTTATCATCTCAAAATTCAATCTTCACCATTCTTTTTTTGATCGCTTTAAAAGAAAAAAATGCCATGCAGCAATAGGCTAAACCGTCTATTACTGCATGGCATTACACCTTATTATATATATAGGACTTTATTACAGAACTTCAACATATCCAGCTAAGCGCTTAGCTTTATCTCTCACCTCATCGAGATTGGCATCGAGCGGAGCGTTGCATACCACCACTCCCATGCGGCGGTTTTTACGTGTTGTGGGTTTACCAAAGATGCGCACGTCTGCATCTTCCTCACAAGTACGCTCCAAACCACGATATTGCGGTTGTTCATTGCTCTCGATAGGCGAAAGAATCACAGCACTGGCACCAATGCGCATCTGCTTAACGCAAGGAATGGGCAAGCCAAGCACAGCACGCAAGTGAAGCTCAAACTCATTAAAGTTTTGTGTGCCAGCCAATGTTACCATACCTGTGTCGTGCGGACGGGGTGAAAGTTCTGAGAAATACACACCATCCTTATGGCTCAAGAAGAACTCAACGCCCCAAATGCCAGCACCTGTCAAGGCACGTGTTACCTTCTCAGCCATGCGTTCGGCCTCAGCCAAATGTTCGGGTGCGATGTGTGCTGGTTGGAAACTCTCGCGATAGTCTCCCCCTTTCTGCACATGACCAATGGGCGGACAGAACAAGGTGGGACCATCTTTTTGCGTAACCGTAAGCAAGGTAATTTCACTATCGAAGTGAATAAACTCCTCGATAATAACCTCGTGAATGTCACCACGGCTGCCACCCATAGCATACTCCCAAGCATGCTGCAAGTCTGCCTCAGTTTTTACCAACGACTGACCTTTGCCCGAAGACGACATTAAGGGCTTTACTACACAGGGAAAACCAATTTCCTTAGAATGTGCCACCAACTCGTCGTAGGACTTTGCATAGAAATACTTTGCCGTTTTCAAGCCGAGTTCTTTAGCAGCCAAGTCGCGGATTGCCTTACGGTTCATTGTGATGTTCACGGCACGTGCTGAAGGCACAACCTGAATACCCTCTTGTTCAAAATCATAAAGGCGTTCTGTGCGGATTGCTTCAATCTCGGGCACAATAAGGTCGGGATGATGTTTTTCTACCACACGTTCCAAGGCTTCGCCATCGAGCATAGAGAATACCTCAAATTCGTCCGCCACTTGCATAGCGGGAGCTCCTGCATAAGCATCGCAAGCAATGACATGCTGGCCCAACCGCTGGGCTGCAATGGTAAATTCTTTACCCAGTTCACCTGAGCCAAGAAGCAATATTTTTTTCATTTTAAGGAAGGAAATAAGTTAGTGAGATGGTGCTATGATGCCTTTGTTTTATGAACCAAAAGCTACATAACATTCTATTTTTAGGGCAAAGTTACACTTTATATACTTATTATAATAGAAAAACACAACATTTTTCTGTTTTTCTGTCTTAAACGAACCTTCCCCGAATAGTTTTTATTAACTTGCTACGTTCTTTGTAGGGGTGTCGGCTACTGAACAAGCCATGGCACGCGCCAGTTGTTCGTTGTGAGTTGTTGCATCGTAAAAACGAGCAAATGCCATGATATAAGCCAACTGCTTTTTATCAGGACTTGTTTTTTGTGATGTAAAATGGGGCATAGGCAAACTCCTTTTTGAGATTTTATAACTTGCAAGGCTAAAAAATCAGTGCTAATAGCAACTTTTTTAAAAGCCTCATCTAACTTTATAACGCATTCTATTGCATTTTATTTCATGCAACACAAAAAAAATGCAGTTTTTCTGATATTTTTTTCACACGCTCTTTTTTCTTTGGTTTTCAATACTTTTAAGTTGAAAAACTATCTATATTCAAAAAGAAAATGATATTTTTCTGCAAAAAAGTTCACTTAAAAATTTGGAGGTTCATAAAAAAGTAGTACCTTTGCACTCGCAAACGAGAAACAACGACACTCGCAACGCCAAATGGCGCGATAGCTCAGATGGTTAGAGCGCATGATTCATAATCATGAGGTCGACAGTTCAATCCTGTCTCGCGCTACTTTTAACAACAGACAATTACATTTTTGTAGTTGTCTGTTTTTTTTGTTTTATAATCCACGACCTTACGAATTTCAACCACACCGCAGCAGAGGTTTGCACACTTTGCTTCGCCAAGTTAGGCGGCACCTCAGCGTTCGGTTTGCACACTTTGCTTCGCCAAGTTAGGCGGCACCTCAGCTGAGCAAAGCAAAAAAATACTTTTTTTCTTTGCTCAGCGTTCGGTTTGCACTAACTTTGCACAATAAATATATCATTACACATAAAAATGACCATCATTAAGAAACTCGACCTGTACATACTCAAAAAGTTCCTGCTTATATTTGCTGGAGCTTTCTTTGTGGTACTCTTCGTTTTTATGATGCAATTTACTTGGCGATATGTAGACGAACTGATTGGCAAGGGACTTTCGCTCGACATTTTAGCAAAGTTCTATTGGTACATGGCAATCACATTGGTACAACAAGCATTGCCGCTGTCCATTCTGCTCACCTCACTCATTACGTTTGGTAACATGGGCGAGTCGTTCGAATTATTAGCAATGAAGGCAGCAGGCATTCCGCTTATACGCATTATGCGCCCCTTAGCCTTGTTTACTCTGTTTGCCACAGGAGCCTCGTTCTACTTTCAAAACGATGCTTCGCCCAAAGCGCAAATAGAATTGCGCACACTGCTATTCAGCATGAAGGAGCAATCGCCCGCAGTTGAAATTCCCGAAGGCGTGTTCTATAATGGTGTGCCTAACATCAACATCTTTGTGCAACGCAAAAACACTGAGACGGGCATGCTCTACCAAACCATTATCTACAAAACAGATCAAGGTTTTGACCATGCACAAATTGTGCTGGCAGACTCTGCCCGATTAGAGATTACGCGCGACAAAATGCACCTAAAGCTCGACCTTTGGAACGGCGAACAGTTTGAAAGTTTAGAGTCAACCGGTGGTAGCAACATGATGGGCAATGGAGCACACGAACCCTTCGACCGAGAAACCTTCTTGTTCAAGACACTGTTAATTGACTTTGACAGCAACTTCAACATGATGGACAAGAATATGCTCTCGGGCATGCCTTCTGCCAAGAATATGCTACAAATTGAAGAGAGTGTAGACTCCATGAACGCTGAACTTGACTCTATTGGCAAACAGTCGTATAAAGAGGCAAGTGCCATTTATTATAGGCGTCCGCAGTTGGCAGCCAAAGATAGCATCGCACTGCTTAAAATGCTGCGAGCACACACAGCCAAGCAGTCGGTCAACTTCGACACCCTCACCTCACACGTAAGCGCAACACGTTTGCAAATGGCAAAGCAACAAGCCTTGTCAAATGCCAAGAGCATCGTGTCGGACCTCGATTGGAAGGCAATGAACACCGACCAAACCGAACGCTACATTCGCAGCCACTGGGTGGAATGGCACAACAAGTTTACCTACTCGTTAGCTTGCCTACTCTTCTTCTTTATCGGTGCCCCCCTCGGAGCCATTATCCGCAAGGGTGGTTTAGGCATGCCAACGGTTATTTCGGTAGCCATTTTTATTGTGTGGTACATCATTTACACCTCAGGCATGAAAATGGCACGCGATGGTTCCATTAACATGGCTTTGGGCATGTGGATTAGCTCCATCATCATTGCCCCCTTTGGTGTGTTCTTTACCTATAAAGCCAATAAAGACTCGGTGGTATTTAACATGGATGCTTACCGCAACTTCTTTAACCGACTCTTTGGCTTGCGCACGCATCGCCACATCTATCGCAAGGAAGTGATTATTGAAGACCCACGCATCGATGTGTTGCCCGATGAAATTGAGGCTTTAAAGCAAAGTTGCATCCAATATGGCGAACGCAAGAAATTGTTGTTAGCCCCAAGCTACATCAACACTTTCTTCCGCTACACCCCCGACGAAGAGGTTGAGGAGATAAACGACCGCATGGAAGCCATTGTCGATGAGCTATCAAATAGCCGTAACCGTTTGGTATTAGGCGAGCTCAACCGCATGCCCATCATCTTTGTTTATCAACACACCACGCCCTTCCACAACAAGGCTCTCAACATTGCCGCTGGTGTGTTGTTCCCCATCGGTTTGGTGTTGTGGATACGCATTTGGCGATTCCGCTTGCGCCTCTATCGCGATATGCGAACCATCATCCGCACTTGCAACCACTTGCAGTCTTTGCTAAAAGATGGTACTATGACCGAGGAGGGTGAGGATGCCATAACTACCCAAAGGGTTTTGAAAGGCAGCAAATGGTCACTTAACAAAAAGTGGCTCATTGCCTTAGCCGTAGCCCTTACCCTTGGTGTAGGTGGCTATTGGGGATGGAATGCCTGGAAACAATATCGCATCAAACGCTACATCCAAGAGCACGGCGAACTCACTCCTAATACTCCCAAGGGTATGGAAAACAACGCTCCCATCAACTTTGAGAATGCTGGCAATGGTCCAACTCCCATACGCCAACTTAAATTGCCCGAAAAGGCACCCGATGCGGGAGCACATTAAAAAAGATAAAGAGTTTTTAGAATGCATCACTAAAGGAAAGCATTTCAAAAAATGCCTCACTAAAGAAAAGCATTTCCAAAAAACCTCAGTAAAATAGAATATAAAAACTACGCATACACAAATGAGCTCATTCAAACTCGCCTCTATTGAGGAAGCTATAGAAGATTTTAAGAAAGGTCAATTCGTGATTGTAGTCGACGACGAAGATCGCGAAAACGAAGGCGACCTCATCATGGCAGCCGAATTGGTTACGCCCGAACATGTTAATTATATGCTGCGCAATGGTCGTGGCGTGCTCTGCGCCCCCATCACCATCGACCGCTGCAACCAACTGCAATTAGAACACCAAGTGCAAAGCAACACCAGCATGTTGGGCACACCCTTCACCGTAACCATCGACCTACTCGAAGGTTGCACCACAGGAGTTAGCTGCCACGACCGTGCTGCCACAATCCGTGCCTTGGCAAACCCCGACAGCCGTCCCGAAAGCTTTGGTCGCCCAGGACACATCAATCCGCTCTATGCACAAGACCGCGGTGTATTGGCACGTGCAGGACACACAGAGGCTGCTGTAGACTTGGCACGATTGGCAGGAATGCAACCCGCAGCTTGCCTCATCGAAATTTTGAACGAAGATGGCACCATGGCACGTATGCCCCAGTTGCAAGAATTTGCACAGCGCGAAGGTTTGCACATCATCACCATCAAAGACCTGATAGCCTACCGCTTGAAAACAGAATGCTTGGTAGAGCAAGGCGAAGAGGTAGACATGCCCACAGAATATGGTCACTTCCGCCTAATCCCCTTCCGTCAAAAAAGCAATGGTCTTGAACACATCGCGCTGATAAAGGGCGAATGGACTGAAGACGAATCTGTGTTGGTGCGCGTTCACTCATCGTGCATGACGGGCGACATCTTTGGCTCAGAGCGTTGCGACTGTGGCGAGCAGCTACACAAAGCCATGCGCATGATTGAGGACGAAGGCAAGGGCGTAGTGCTCTACCTAAACCAAGAAGGACGTGGCATTGGCTTGATGGCTAAAATTGCAGCATACAAGTTGCAAGAAGAAGGCTACGACACCGTAGACGCTAACGTACACTTGGGCTACGACCCCGACGAACGCGATTATGGTGTAGGCGCACAAATTTTGGGCATGCTCAATGTTCACAAGATGCGTTTGCTCACTAACAACCCCGTGAAGCGTGTAGGTTTAGAGGCATACGGTCTTGAAATTGTAGAAAACATACCCATCGAAATCACGCCTAACAAGTATAACAAGCGTTATCTCGAAACAAAGAAAGAACGCATGGGACACACCTTGCACCTTTAAGCCTTAAGGTGTCAGCACACATGTAACCATCCTAAAAAAATTACGATTATGGAACAAAACATTTATGGCTACAACCCTCAAGCTACCGACCGTGTGCAAAACTCCACACTCGGTTTCTCAGCATTGATGACCAAAGTATACGTATGGATGACGTTAGCACTTGTTACCACAGGTCTCACCTCGTTCTATGTTGCCAGCAATGAGAGCTTGCTGTTCAGCATTGTCAGCAGCCAAGGCATATTTTGGGGATTAGCTATTGCAGAATTGGCTTTGGTGTGGATTCTTTCAGCCAACGTCATGCGCATGTCGTTCCCCTTGGCAGGATTGATGTTTCTTGCCTACTCCATTCTCAATGGTGTAACCTTCTCTGTGTTGTTCTTGGCATACACCGCCGAGAGCCTAACCACCACGTTCATGGTAACCGCAGGCACCTTTGGAGCCATGTCGTTAGTAGGCTTGTTCATTAAGAAAGACCTTTCGAGCATCGGCCGTTTCCTTTTCATGGCACTCATAGGCTTAATTATTGGCACCCTTGTCAATATGTTTGTAGCAAGCAGCGCATTAGAATGGGCTTTAACCTACGCAGGCATTGCCATTTTCTGCGGCCTCACTGCATACGACACCCAGAAGATGAAAGAGATTTTGCAGCAAAACGAACAGGCTGGCGACACCAACCTACTCAAAATAGCTTTGCTTTGCAGCCTCTCACTTTATCTCGACTTTATTAACTTGTTCATCTATTTGCTTCGCATTTTCGGAGACAGAAAATAAACAATAACTGAGGGTTAAGGGTTTACCACAAGTAAGCCCCTAACCCTCAGTTGCTATAATAACCACTAACATTACACTAAAATGCTTTCAACACTCGTAAACCGTTTGGCTCCATCAGCCACTCTTGCCATGTCGCAAAAGAGCGCAGAACTCAAAGCGCAGGGCGTTGACATTATCAACCTTTCAGTGGGCGAACCCGACTTTAACACTCCCGACCATATTAAGGAAGCAGCCAAGAAGGCTGTCGACGACAACTACTCACGCTACTCTCCTGTAGCTGGTTACCCTGCCTTGCGCAAAGCCATTTGTGCTAAATTAAAGAACGAGAACGGATTAGACTACCTCCCCGAGGAAATCGTATGCTCTAATGGTGCTAAGCAGTGTGTGTGCAACGCAGTTATGGCACTTGTTTCACCGGGCGAAGAAGTTATTATCCCCGCCCCCTACTGGGTAAGCTACCCACAAATGGTGTTAATGGCAGATGGCAAACCTGTGTTTGTTGAAGCCAAGATTGAGCAAGACTTCAAGATTACTCCCGAACAACTCGAAGCTGCCATTACCCCTAAAACTCGCGCCATCATTCTCTGCTCACCCAGCAACCCCACAGGTTCTGTTTATAGCAAAGACGAACTCGAAGCCTTAGCTGTTGTGTTGCGCAAGCACGAGGGTGTATACATCATTAGCGACGAAATCTATGAGCACATCAACTATGTGGGCGAACACGCATCTATTGCAGCTTGCGAAGGTTTGAAGGATCGCACCATCGTTATCAACGGTGTGTCAAAGGCATACGCCATGACAGGTTGGCGCATTGGTTTCTTAGCTGCTCCTCTTGCCATTGCTAAGGCATGCAGCAAACTTCAAGGTCAATACACCAGTGGTCCTTGTTCAGTAAGCCAGGTAGCAGCTACCGAGGCATTTGCAGGTCCGCAGGAATGTGTCGAGGAGATGCGTCAAGCATTTGAGCGTCGCAAAAACTTAATTGTTAAGTTGGCAAAGGAAATTCCTGGCTTTGAGGTGAACGACCCTCATGGTGCCTTCTACCTTTTCCCCAAGTGCAGCTATTACTTTGGTAAAACCGATGGCGAACGCACCATCAACAACTCTATGGACTTTGCCATTTACTTGCTCGAGGTAGGTCACGTTGCCACTGTTGGCGGTGACGCCTTTGGTTCTCCCGAATGCTTCCGCATGAGCTACGCCACAAGCGATGAAAACATCGTCGAAGCTTTGCGCAGAATTAAAGAGGCTGTGAGCAAATTACATTGATTTTAAGTAATAGGTAATAAGTAATAAGTAATACAAACTATGTGAGTAGTTAAGTAATACTTGCGTCATCCTCACCCCGTTAGGTAGGGTGTTCAAAATCCATGATTTTTTTCTGCACGGTTTT
>UQPD01000117.1 GCA_900542795.1 uncultured Prevotella sp.
ACGAGATTACTACGCGTCTCGTGGGCTCGGAGATGTGTATAAGAGACAGTTTCTGAATAATGTAAGTACCAACGGGAAGACCCTTCACAGCCTGAGCAGGTGTGATGTTCTTGCCTTGGTTAACTACAGTACCATTGAGAGAGAACACGGTGATGTCGGCAGCATCGGCACTGATTTCGTTAATACCAGTGTTTAGGTTGTTGTTAACAGAGAGCACAACATACTTGTCAGCAGCACCACGTGAAGCCAATTTAACGTAAGCCTCGTGTACACCTACTTTGTCAGAGTTAAACTTAACAAAGAATGAACCACCCTCGGCAGGAAGTTCCTTTACAGAAAGTGCAAACTTACTCTTGTTAGGACCACCCAAAGAGAGTTTGATGGGAGCTGTTAAGTTCTCGCTAACAACTTCAACCTCGTTAGAAACAGCATCCAAACCAGGCAATGCAGTAAATGCCATGTCAGAAACATTCGGACGAATAACAGGAATGTCGGTGCGACCAAATGTTACATCGTCAACGTAGTAAGTAGCACTGTTGTAACGTCCACGGATGCTGGTAAAGCGGAATGCCATGAAGAAAGTGTCAGCAATGTTTTGGTCAGACAAGTCGATATGGTATTCAAACCATTCGCCACTTTCGTCCTTTGTGCAAGGCATGTTGAAACCACTGACGGGAGCAACATACATAGAGTCGTCGGCAAGGTCGATGTAGCAAAGTTCAAGTTGGTCAGCTTGGTTGTCGGTTAAATAGTCACCGCGTACACGGAAGGTGAAGATCTTAGACTCTGCATTCTTAAAGTCGAGTGCAGGAGTAACAAGCATCATCTGGGCAGGAGTTTCTTCGCCATCTTCCACCTTAGAGTCATAAGCCGTAACCTTAGCTACACTTTCACCATTCGATGCGTCAGTGTTATTAAAGGTATAGCTCCACCAAGCACGCTTACCCTTTAAAGCAATGTTCTTCCAACCTTTGCGAGCAAAAGGTTTGTTCTTTTCGCCACCATCAAAGGTCTCGTTGAGCAACTTCACAGGGTTAGAAGCATCGAGTGGCAACAGGTCACCTTCGGCAGGATCTTCGGGAATAACATTGTCGGTAGCAACACCCTTGATGGGAATGCGAAGCGTGTCAGTACACAAAGCAGAAACTACAATCTCGTTTTCGTAACTACCCGCAGTAAGCGGTACAAAAGTAACCTTAACTTGTGCCTTAGCATCCTTCATGAGCATGCTGCTGCTAATGCGGAATACGTCAGCCTTTGCCAATTTAACGTAAGCATAATCGGGCAAGTGCGCTGTGGTCAGTGTGATGGTTTGCTCTTGTGATTCGCCAATCTTAGTAGCAAATTCAGGAATCGTTTCAGGTTCTACAGAGATAACGGGCGGGTTCTGTTCATCGATAGCATAAGCTGAGAACGACACGCTTTGTGAAAGTTCGGGAGCTTCGGGACAGTCAATAAACAAACGTCCGCTATGCTTGCCAATGGCAGTTGGTTTGTAAGAAATAACAACATCCGTTTCACTGCTACCCTTCTTAATTTCAGCAACAGAGGTAGTAAACATAGCACGATTAGCACCTGTAACTTTAAGGGTGATAGCACCCGGCATGTTCTTTGCGCTGATGTGGATTGTGCCAACTTCAGTAGTTTTGCCAACCTTGCCAGCTGTCATTTCAAACTTTGTAGGCGTCACATTCAGTTCAGGTTCTCCCACTTCTTGTGCTACAATGTCTTCAGCCCCACGTGGTGCAACAAGAACAGCACTTGCTGAGGTTGAAATACCCATAATGTCGACAGGTGTGGTAGGAATGCTTGTGCCAATAAGAGAAGTACCCTTGAACACGCGAAGTTTACCACTCTCAGTACCATCATTGATAACGGGTTGTTGCATACCCTCGGCAAACTCAGTTGCTTCAGTAGTAAATTCAACACCATTTACACGAACCAAAGCATTGACATAAGTCTTGGCATTGGCTTTCAGTTCAGACAACGTAACCACAACAGGGTCAATTTCATTGCCCGAAGAGAGCGTCTTGCCCAAGTTCGTATCAAGCGGAGAAGGAATGAAGCTTACCATTCCCCAAGTGCTTTGGATGTTACCAAAGAACCCTGTCAGTTTATCGCCAATAGCGGGCAATTTTGTAAGAGCCGTTTCGGGCTTGATAACGATAGCTGCTGTTTCGTCTTCAACATAAATGGCAGGAGTTGCGGCACTGCTGTCAACAAAGGTAACCAAAGCTTCGCCTGTGTAGCGATAGGTTTCGTTGAGTTCGCTATTCTTCTCAGAAATCTCCTTGATGGTTGCACAATCTATAATGGGTTCTGCATACCAAGAGAATGCTGAAGTTACATCGGCAGCCCCTTCGCTCTTAAATACCACCTCGGTAGCACCTGTAGTTTCGGCAGTGGGGTTGAGTGTAAAGGTAACTTTAGCACCTGTTGCGCTTTCGGCTTCCTCCTTAGTGATTGTGGTTGGGTTAGCAGTCAGTTCATTGCCTGCAATTTCAAGGGTAATGTCGCCCGTAAGGTCTTTACCCTTCACCGTAACCTCTTTGCTAATGGGCATTCCTACATAAGTAGCACCCATGTTCACTTCTTTCATCACGCTAATGGCAGGCTTAGCGGGTTGGGGTGTATCGCCACCTTCACTGCTTGCGTTAAACAAACCTGCATAGCTTTGTGCAATGCGCAATGAACCAATATACATCTCGGCACAGCTCGTTGTTTTGTTTGAGCCTTGACGAATTTCTAAACCTTGCAAACCATATTTGCCTACCTGAGAGCCCAAGGTGTTAATGTCAGTTGTTGCATCGGGAGTCTCAGGTTCTTTGGTAAAGTCTGTGGGATTTACAAAGAGGGCTGTTTCATCGTAGGGAGTTTCAGACTCTCCTGTTTTAATGCCATATCTCACTACAACGAGTTGTGTGGTGTTCAGGTCGAATGTGCCATTGGCAAAAACAGCTTTGTTTGAACCACGGTCAATACCTATTTTGTATTTACCCTCTTCGTCTGCCTTAACAATGAACAATCTGCCCAATTCGGTAGAACTAAAGTTTTTGCCGCTGGCAGCTCCATCCACGGTACTGGCTTTGGTGCGAGGACAGAGAGCCATTACAAAATTCTGCGCTTTTGATTCATCGCTTGATGGAAGTTGAGTTACATGAATCAATGCTGAATAATAAACATAGCCTTCAGTCAAACCATCATCGTTAGAGGTGAAGCGTGTAATTAAGTCTTCTCCTGACGCAGTTGGTGTGATTTGCACACACTTGCCTTTCACACCACCAGGGTAGTTGGCATATTCAAGTGTTTTGTCAACCACTTGGATAGGAGCTTCGGTGTTGTTGCCATACCGATACCATTTATCTTGGTCAATTAGGTTGCCAAGAGCATAGTTAAAGTCTTCTTGATAGCTAACAGGGGAGTTGTTGGCTTCACTGCTGTCTTCACTTTGTGCCCAAACAGCGGTAGGAGCAACCAATAACCCCATGAGCAATAGCAACAAGCCCGGAATCTTTTTGTAAATTTTTCTCATGCGGGTAAATGTTTTAGGGATTTCTAAAAATGGTGTGCATTTAAAAGTCGAAAAGTCAAAAGCTTAAGATAAGCGTTTTTCTATTTTAGAAACAAACGTTTTAGAAATCGCTCTTTGTTAATAGGATTGTTATTTTGTTGTTTTTTAGGCTGCAAATGTATAACATATTTATTTATTATGCAAGTTTGTGTATCATAATGTCGAAAAATATGTTCTAAAACATACATTTGTTTAAGACTCGAGTTTTTTATGCAACATTTAGAACATGATAAGGCTGGGGCTATGAGCAGAAAGAACAAAAAAATGACAGAAGTGTTGAAAGATGCTTTGGTAGGGAAAGGTTTTTTCATGTACACTGAAGTTATCAATATCCTTATTTCAATCCTAATCTTTCATGAAAAACTACATATTTGAAATAGAAGCAAGTCTACATGGAGTTTTTTTTTTATTTTTGCATCATGGATAATCCAAGTACACCCCGCATACTTATTATATATACCGGTGGAACTATCGGAATGATAGAGAACCCCGAGACGGGAGCGCTTGAAAACTTCGATTTTGAACAGTTTAAGCGCCACGTGCCCGAACTTCGTTTGTTCAACTACCACATCGACGCACTTGCCTTCGACCCACCTATCGATTCAAGCGATATGGAACCGCGCTATTGGACGAAGATGGCACACATCATAGCCGATCATTACGAAAGCTATGATGGCTTTGTGTTGCTCCATGGCACCGACACCATGGCATACACGGCATCGGCTTTAAGCTTTATGCTCGAAAACTTGGGAAAACCTGTTATCATTACAGGTTCGCAGTTACCCATAGGACAGTTGCGCACTGATGGTAAGGAAAATTTGTTGACCAGCATCGAGATTGCTGCAGCACGCGATCAAATGGGACGTCCTATGGTGCCAGAGGTGTGCATTTTCTTTGAAAGCCGACTGATGCGTGGTAACCGTACCACAAAGTTCAACTCTGAGGGCTTTAATGCTTTCCGCTCGTTCAACATGCCATCGTTGGCACACGCTGGCATTCACATTAAATATGAGAACTACCTAATTCGCCATCCACGTCCAGGAGCAGCGTTTACACCCCATTTCTTACTCGACAACAATGTGTTGATTCTAACCATCTTCCCTGGTATACGCAAGGAAGTGGTGGATATTTGTGTCAATGTGAGTGGGTTGCGTGCCGTTGTACTCAAAACCTTTGGTGCGGGCAATGCACCACAAAAGCCGTGGCTTGTTGAGAGTATTCGGCATTTGGTAAACCAAGGTGTTGTGGTGGTAAACATCACTCAATGCTTTAAAGGAACAGTAGAGATGGGACGTTACGAAACCAGTTTGCAACTGCTGCAAGCAGGTGTGGTAAATGGCTATGACTCTACGGTTGAGGGAATGCTCACTAAATTGATGTTCTTGCTTGGACAAGGTTATTCGCGCGAGGAAATTATCCGACTGCTGAATACGAATATCGCAGGCGAGATAACGTTGTAATTTTGTTTGTCGCAAGTTTTTTCTTCACAAAAAGAAAAACCTTGCGACAATATGTTTTGGGATATAGAAGTAGTCTAAACTTTTCTGGCGAAGATTAGATTTCATATAAAAGTTCAGACGACTTCATCTTTTAATAAAGACTTTCAATGAAAAAAATCTTTCAACCTATCATCTTTTTGCTTTTTACAACCCTCCTTTTTGCTTGTACCACTAAAACTGCAGATGTTGAAGGAAAGGTATTGCAAATGAATTATGCCACTTTGCTGCAACTGCAAGAAACCGATAGTTTTGTAGTGGCAAGTGTGATAGATCCTTGGCATAGCCAAAAAAAATTGGCGCAATATGTGTTGGTGCCACGTAGCCAATCTGTGCCTAAACAAATGCCCGAAGGCATCTTGGTGCGCACACCTATTGAACGAGCAGCCCTAACCACCTCTGTTCATGCCGCCTTGTTGCTCGAGTTGCAATGTGCCGATGCTATGGCTGCTATAACCGATACCAGCTATGTAGTGAGTGATACACTGAAGCATTATTTGCAACAACGCAAAAACACATTGTGCGATGCAGGACAAAGCATGGCACCTAATGTTGAACGCTTGCGTGCTGCTAAGGTAGATGCTCTATTGGTTTCGCCCTTTGAAAATGCAGGTTTTGGTGCATTAGAGCGTATGGGCATTCCGCTCATTCAGTGTGCCGATTATATGGAGCCTTCTCCCTTAGGACGTGCAGAATGGATGAAGTTTTATGGCTTGCTATTTGGTTGTGCAGAGCGTGCCGACTCATTGTTTGGTGAGGTAGCAAAAGCCTACCTTGCCCTGAAAGAACAAACACAAAAAAAACGCAAAGACAAACCTACGGTGATGTGCGACTTACGTATGGGGGCAACTTGGTATCAGCCAGGAGGGGCAAGTACCATGGGGCAACTCATTGCCGATGCAGGAGGACGCTATGTATGGGCAGACCGTAAGGAAAGTGGAAGTTTACCACTTGATGCTGAAAGTGTATTGGCACGTGCTGCACATGCAGATATTTGGATTGTGAAATATGGTCAAGCCACCGACTTAACCTATGCGCAAATGGCAGCCGACTTTAAACTTTACACCCAGTTTAGTGCATGGAAGCATCGTAGAATATATGCGTGCAACACCTTGCATGTACCTTTTTTTGAAGAAACTCCCTTCCATCCAGAACGTGTGTTGCGCAATCTTTCCGAAATCTTTAGTGGTAGCATGCAACAGCAGTCTGCAAACTACTCCTATTATACACCCTTAAAATGAGAATATCGCTTTTACTATTGCCCATACTTTGTTTGTTAGCATTGTTAGTAGGCAGTGTGCATTTATCGCCAACCGAGGTATGGACAGGTTTGGTAGGCAATGCCGACGATACGGTGCATTTCATCGTAATGGAGTCGCGATTGCCTCAAATGTGTACCGCCTTACTTGCAGGAGCAGCCTTAGGCTTGTGTGGATTGGTGATGCAAACACTCTTTGCCAATCCATTGGCAGACCCTTCCTTGTTAGGGGTGAACAGTGGTGCCTCGTTAGGAGCAGCTATTGCACTCTTAGCTTTTGGGGGAAGTTTTGCTTTGGGGGGAGCAACCCTTTCGGGTGTGCTGCTAACTATAGGAGCCGCCTTTGCAGGAGCCTGTGCTGTCATTGCCTTGATAGCCTTATGTAGTCGTTGGTTAACCAGCAATTTGTCGTTGTTAGTGGCAGGTGTGATGTTGAGTTTTGTCATCTCTTCTGTCATTTCATTATTGAGCTTTTATGCCACGGCAGATGGGGTACGTTCTTTTGTGGTATGGGGTTTAGGTGATTTTTCAGGCGTATCGTCAGATCGTGTATGGCTTATGGCATTATGGGTGTTAGTGCCTGCAGCAGCCGTTTTTTTGTCTGCCACTTCCCTAAATGCTTTATTGCTTGGCACAGACTATGCCACCAACTTAGGCGTCAACGTGAAGCGTGTGCGCACTTGGTTGTTAATATTAACCGGACTGCTTACTGCCGTAGTAACAGCTTTATGTGGTCCCATTGCTTTTATTGGTTTGGCAGTACCTCATGTAGCACGTATGTTATTGCGTACAGCCGATCATCGCAAACTCATACCTGCTGTTTTAGTGCTTGGAGCCGATGTTGCTTTACTTTCACTTATCATCTCGCATTTACCAGGCGAAAGAGGTACTTTGCCCATAGCAGCCATCACGCCTTTATTAGGTGCTCCCATCGTGCTTTACATTTTGATACGACATAAGTAAGTATTACAAACTATGTGAGGGGGTAAAGTAATAGGTAATAAGTAATACAAACTATGTGAGGGTATTTGAAGTTTTAGGCATTCTGCGTTCATACTTCACGCCACCTTTTTTACCTGCCACATACGACAATCCGCTTACACCTTGGTGTGTAAGATGGCACAACTGCATAATTTCGCCTTCAATAAAATAATCGCAACAAAAGGTGTCTCCTACACAGAGCTTACTATTTTCAGATGTCACCACCTCAAACTTGTTCGCCTCAAGGTGCTTAAACACACAACGACGGTTGGGTTTCCAACGAGCCACCAACTCTTCGTTCACAGCTAAGTTCTTAGCAGTATAAATAGGGGCAAAAGATAAGACACTCTCTGAGGCTTTACAACTAACTTCTGCTTTTACCCCCCCCCATATTGCAAAAGCCTTCAAAGTTTTCGCAACCTAAGAATTCTGCCAATATATTTAATGTATTGGTGCGAGGTTTTACGTTCTGTGGATCAACATATCCCCATAAGCGTTTCAGTGTTGAATCGCTGATAGATGCGTGCAACCGCTCAAATATCAACTGACTCAACGAAACAAAGTCGTGGTTGTGTTGCATATTCAACCCCGTTTGTTGTTCTATGGCATGTAATAGCTTCTTAATCATGTCTACAAAATTAAATTCTTTTTTCGAGAAAGTTACATCAAAATAAATATTTTATTTGCGCTTTGTGGTAGTCAAAAATAAATATTTTATTTGCGCTTCGCGCTTGGTCTTAGTCAAAAATGTCCATCAATGAGTCATAAATGTCCATAAAATTTTATTTTTGAACTTCCATAAATAACCCCTTTCGGGGCTGTCTCTTATACACATCTGACGCTGCCGACGATCTTACG
>UQPD01000118.1 GCA_900542795.1 uncultured Prevotella sp.
GCTTAATTATATCCTTTGTTTTGTGTTAATTTTTTATTCAAATCTAAGCATCTTTGCGGTATGGGAAATACTGTTGTGAAGCCTGTGTTTTCGTTTTCCAAAGGAATTCGTTGGTCGTATGCCTTTGTGAATTTTCCAAATCGGATAAGGTCTTGCCTTCTCCAACCTTCCCACACCAATTCTAAAAGACGCTCATTAAGGATGTTGCTCAAGGTGGCTTCTGCATAATAAGGCATGCCAACTCTTGCTCTTATCTTATTTAGCTCATCTAAACCGCTTTCGCCATTGCGAACTTTTGCCTCTGCTTGCATTAGTAAGGCATCAGCATATCTGAAGAGGACGATGTCGTTGTCCACTTGTCTTCCGTCGGAGTAAGCAGTTCGGTCAACCTCATATTTCCCAACTCTTGCACCAGCTGTTTTTTTATAGGGACTGTCGCTAAGATTTAGTTTGAGCTCTAATGGCATATAAACTAAGGGGCTCCCATCGTCTAAATAGATTTTTTCTCCATCCACGAACACGGTGTCAGCGTAGAAATTGATTTTAAACCTTGTGTCTACATGGTCTGTGCCATAACCATAAGCTTTGACTGTTGAGATTGTTGCACAAGTGCCATTCTCTGATGAGCCTCCATATGCACCACCATGTTTGTAGTGTCGTGAACGGAACAAATAGTGATATTCGTTTAAGTATAAATTCTTATCCAATGGTATGGTGAAAATATTTTCTTTAGAATTTTCATTATGAACGGCAAAGTTCGAAGCATAGTTTTCCTCTAACTGATAGCCCTCTTGCGTTAGTTGTTCGCAATACCAAATGCAGGTTTCCCAAGCATTTTTTTTCACGCCGTTAACTGTAAAGAAAATATTCTTTCCATCCTGTTTTTGATTATCCGTCCAGTCATCATCAGCATAAATCTCTGCATTCAAAGCTAATTTTGCAAGTAGAAAGTTAACTACGGGGCGAGTTATTCGTCCGTAATAGTCGCCCTCTTTGTTGGAGTGTGTGTCAGCAAGTTTGGGAGCTACATACTGCAATTCATCAACAATGAATTTGAAAACATCGCTTCTTTCACTTTGTATGACTTGATCGGGTTTTACATCGTATGAGGTCACGATGGGAATTCGCCCAAACAGATCCATTGCGTAATAGTAGAATAGGGCTCGTATAGCTCTAACTTCTGCTTTATACTCTATAATTTGTTTCGTTGAGAGTAGATGCTTATGGCTATCAATAACAGAAAGCGATTGGTTGGAGAGAACGATTACTTTATAGAGGTATTTCCATACGTTATACAAATAGATGTCGTTGGCATTCCATTTGTGTTTGTACATATTTTCCCACAATCCACCATCATACCAATCGCCTCCACGAATGGGTATCATTGCCTCGTCGGTTGTTATTGTGTTGTAATCGTAAATGCCACGACAGGTGCCTTGAAGTCCTTCAGACTCTTGATTGCTCCCGATGTAATTGTAGAGGGAGGCTACAGCATTCTTATATATGTTATCAGCATTGTTATAGATGGCATCTTGGTTGACTTGGTCTTTAGGATGTTCGTCTAAGCAGCTACTGAAACTAAGCAGCAACAGCAATACTAATATGTATTTAATAATCGTATTCATGTTTTTGTTTTAAAATTGTACACTCAATCCTAATGAATAAGTACGTAACAATGGATAGTTACGTTTATCGTCAATACCCATAGTGCTGTTCACAACGTAACTATTTATCATGGGGGTTAATCCTTTGTATCCTGTAATTGTGCCAAGATTACTGATATTGCATGAAATTCGCAGTGAACGGATGACATTACTTTTCAGTGGTACATTATAGCCTATTGTTAGATGCTCGAAGTTTAGATAATCTCCTTTTTCAAGCCAATAGTCAGAGACACGTTGGTCAACAATATTTTTTTGAGGTGCATTTTTTAATACGTTGTAGTCAGGGAAACAAGCCATACTGGTGTAAGCTAATCCTGTTCCGTTGAATATTTTGTGACCAAAAGCGCCATTCATTTGTAGGGCGATGTAAAAGTCTTTATATCTAAAACTGATGTTCGAACCAAGAGTAACCTTCGGTGTTGCTTGTCCTGCTACGTATCTGTCACCACCATCGCTTAGGTCAATCTTACCATCTTTATTAAGATCTTCAATGTTATAAAAATAGCTGCCATTATTGTTCTTTATGAGACCATTGCAGTGTGGAAGATAAAACACACCAAGTGGCTGACCTACTATTTGGTAAACTACATTGTTGTCGCCACCATTTTGTCCGGCACCCATCAAAGTCCCTATGGCTGTGATGTTTGCTGCCGACATGCTCATGCCTTTGTACTCTCCACTTAGTGAGAGGAGTTTATTGCTTTGGAAGGAAAGGTTCATATTGATGTTCAGTTCCATATCTTTTTTACTAATGGGCTGTACAGATAATCCGAACTCAAATCCTCGGTTAGACATAGAGCCGATGTTTGCTAACAAAGTATTGTAAGCAAAGGGAGGCACAGGTACTTCGTAGGCATAGAGCATGTCTGATGTCTTTGAATAGTAATACTCTGCAGTGAGCATAATTCTGTTGGCTAAAAAGCCAATGTCTGCACCAATATTAAAGGTGGTTTTGGTTTCCCACTTTAAATCGGGGTTGTTGTTTCTTACCATGCCGAGTGTTACCGTAGGCGAACTTTTGACTGGTACGATACCTGTTTGCCTTACGGTGTTCATGGTTGTGTAGGCTGATATGCCTCCAAGATTACCAGCTTGTCCTAAACCTGAACGAAGTTTGAGTAGGGATAATGGTTTGACGTTTCTGAGGAAACCTTCCTTCTTTAAATCCCAGGTAAAAGATATGGATGGAAAAAATCCCCATGTATTGTTATCACCTACCATAGATGATCCGTCACAACGTGCATTAACCGCCAATGTGTATTTGTTGAGCAGACTATAGCTGAGGCTTCCCATTACTGAAGCTAACGACTGATCTTCGTAGGTGCTTTCTGTGCCGCCATAGGGGCGGGCTGCAGTGGCTCCTAAGTTGTCATAATAAAAATTGTTTGTAGGAATACCTTTGGCGTGTATTCCAAAGGCTGATTTCTTTAACTTGCGGTATTCACTGCTTGCTTCAGCCAAGATGCTATGTATGCCAAACTTCTTATTGAAGTTTACTGAAACATTGCCGAGCCATTCTTCCTTTTTAAACTCACCGCGATACACATTGCCTTGTGCCCAAACCCATGTTGGGCAGAATTGTCCAGTCTCTGTGGATCCATATAGATAAGAGCCAAACGTGGTAATGCGCCAATTTGAATTAAAGTCATAACTCAACTTGATGTGTGCATCAAAGTTTAAGTCCTTTGAGTCGTTTTTTTCTTCAAGTAATATGGCAGGAGGGTTGATGTATGTTGCAGATTCATTTTTTATCCAATTTCCATTTTTGTCAGTTCCTGCTGGGAATGTTGGGTTTTGGCATGATGCAGAGTAAAATAGCATCTGCGTGTCAAAAATGTCGTGATTCTTAAAAGAAGAGCCGAATACACCAAAATCGCCTGTTAGTTTATCGTTAAAGGCTTTTTGTGTTACATCAATTTTGGCTACGAAAACGTTATAGTCTTTCTTTTTAATGATGGTGTTGTGATCAATCATGCCAAAGGAGGCACGATAATTTGACTGAGGTGTGCCTCCACTAAATGCAAGATAGTGATTGTTTACAAGTCCGGTGCGTGTGATAACTTTATAACTGTCGGTATTAAAGCCACCATTATTGCAATAGAGGCCCAGTGCCTTTGCTGTAGCAACATATTCTGTGGCATTGAGCATGTCAAGATGTTTGTACATATGCTCGAAGCCAACATTTCCTTCATAAGATATTTGGAAACCGCCTCCTGTTCCTTTTTTTGTTTTCACTTCAATAACACCAGATGCACCCCGTGAACCATACATAGCAGTTTCTGCTGCATTTTTTAATATGCGAAAACTCTCAATGTCTGCAGGATAGATTGTAGAGAGCGTAAGTACGTCTGAGGTAACTCCATCTATCAATACCAAGGGGTCGTTTCCTCCGATAATGGAGGTCGTACCACGAACGCGTACGCTATTGAGCATAGCCATACGGTCTAAACCGTTTGACGTCACATTGACACCTGCAGCTTGACCACTCAATACATCAAGAGCGTTGTTAGCAGCACCCTTGTTGGAGTGATCTCTAAACATTTTAATAGTGTAATCCCTTTTATCAATGGTATCTTTCCGTTCTGATGGTACATGTTTTTGAGCATGAGCCAAAGAACTGCAACAGAGCGCAACGAAAAGGAGTGTAAGGTATTTTTTGTTCTTTGCCATTTTCTATTTCTCAGCCGTTGGCGTTTTCTTAGGTTATAAAAAAGATTAGAACTAAGTAGGCATTGCATTATATGGATTATGGTGCTTTCGTGGTGTTTAATCACTTTACACATAAATTATAAATGCAAATTGCAATGCAAAATACGTAAAATATATTGATACTTGCAAGTAGTTTGCATAAATAATGATACTAAAAGTAGTAGATATTTTGAATACTTATAGACAAATGCTTGATGATAATGAAACAAAAATGCGCCAAGCCTACAAGTATATAAAACCTGTAGGCTTGGCGCGATAAAAAAAGAGTGGTATATTAGTGAGTAGCCAAACTCTTATTTGCTAAAATAGCTTTGAGGCAAGGGGCGGCAGTTGTATGTTGAGGCCATAACTTCGCCATAGGCACCTGCAGAGCGGAAAGCAATGAGGTCGCCACGTTTGGTAACGGGAAGCATCTCGTCGGTGCTGAATACATCGCTGCTTTCGCAAATAGGACCAACTACATCATATTTTGTAGTGCGTGTTTTGTCTGTAGCAGACAAGTTCTCAGTGTGGTGATGTGAACCATACATGG
Organism: uncultured Prevotella sp.; assembly: GCA_900542795.1. Lineage (GTDB taxonomy): Bacteria > Bacteroidota > Bacteroidia > Bacteroidales > Bacteroidaceae > Alloprevotella. Next base: position 4,906 of record UQPD01000118.1, read on the forward strand.
CAGGGCGTACCAAATCGGTGAATCCTGCATCCACAATGGCAAAGCGTTTTGTGTGTCCTTGTTTAATGTAGAGCGTGCGGGCAATGAGTGAGCCACATTGGGCAACAATGCTACGTCCCAACTCAAAGTGTAATTGTTGACCAGCACGCAGTTTCAAGTTGTCAGTAAAAATCTTAAAATATTCCTCAAAGTTGGGAATTGGATGTGTGTCGGGCATGTCATAGTCAATGCCTAAGCCACCACCTACATTGATATTGCTGGTTTGAATGCCATTGGCTTCAAGTTCATCTTGAAGTTGGTTGATACGTTCGCATAAGGCTACATACACAGACAAGTCAAGAATTTGGCTGCCAATGTGAAAGTGCAGACCGATGTATTCAACAGCTTCCATCTTTTGTGCCTCGCGTATGGCAGGAACCATATCCTCCATAGCAATGCCAAATTTGTTTTCATTCAGTCCTGTGGTAATTTTAGCATGAGTGTGTGCATCCACATTGGGATTGATTCTGAAAGCAACCTTTGCTTTCTTGCCCATGGCTTTTGCAAGTTCGTTGATAACCTCAAGCTCGGCAAGACTTTCAACATTAAAATTGTGAATGCCAATATTGAGAGCGGTGATGATTTCGCGATCACTTTTACCCACACCAGCAAAAACAATGTCGGTGTTAGCAAAACCAGCCTTGTGTGCAGCCTCAACTTCACCTCCTGAAACGCAGTCAGCACCAAAACCGGCTTGTGCAATAGTTTGCATAATACGCGGATTGGCATTGGCTTTAATGGCATAATGAACGTGGTAGTTGGGGTGGGGGGCTGTGAATTTTTTAATAGCGCAGAGTGTCTCCTCAAGGACATCCATGTCATAGTAATAAAAAGGAGTCTCTAACTCTGCAAATTTTTGTGTAGGGAATATAGTCATGTTTAGTAAGTCTATTTTAAAAGAACAGAAAAGACGGAAGATGGAAAACTTGGCTACGTGTATAATCCATAAATTACTTATGAATATCCTCGTTGCATGCAATCATCCAACTTTCGTCTTTTCTATTCGTGTTTGTTATTTTTCTTTTTGGGTGTTAAACAATTTCTCGCTCAAAGCACAAAGAGCTGCTTTCTTGTCTTCTTCGCGTACAAGGAACGAAATGTTGTGATTGCTACCACCATATGCTATCATTCTGACAGGAATGTGCGCCAAAGCTTCAGTTACGAGTGTTTCGTAACCTACGTTGCCCCAACGCAAGTCGCCTACTACGCAGATGATACACATGTTCTCGTCGATGCTAACGGTGCCATATTTCTTGAGCTCCTCAACAATGTTTGCCAAGTGTGCATTGTTGTCGATAGTTAATGTTACACCCACTTCGCTTGTTGTAACCATGTCAACGGGTGTGTGATTAACCTCGAAGGTTTCGAAGAGTTTGTGCAAGAAGCCAGTGGCAAGCAACATGCGCGATGACACAATCTTAATCGCTGTAATGTTGTCTTTGGCAGCAACCGCTTTAATCTTACCCTTTTCCATCTTATCGTTGATGATGGTGCCAGGAGCTGCGGGATCCATTGTGTTGAGCAAACGAACGGGCACACCTGCGTAGTGAGCAGGCTGAATGCAAGTGGGATGCAAAATTTTGGCACCGAAGTAAGCCAATTCTGCAGCTTCTTCAAAGTTGAGCTGACGTACGGGAGTTGTGTTAGGCACAAAACGGGGATCGTTGTTGTGCATACCATCAATATCTGTCCAAATTTGAATTTCTTCAGCACGAAGCACCGCACCAATCAAACAAGCTGTGTAGTCAGAACCACCACGTTGCAAGTTGTCGATGTCACCCTTGCTGTTGCGGCAGATAAAGCCTTGAGTAATGTAAAGGTCGCATGAACCTGCCTTTTTCAAAACTTCGTTAAGGTGCTCTTTAATGTAGGGAGAATCGGGCTCGCCATTTGCATCCGTACGCATATAGTCGAGTGCAGGGAGCAAAGCAACCTTTACCCCAATTTCTTTGAGGTAGTTGGTAACCATGTTGGTGCTCATCAATTCACCCTGTGCCAAAATCTCTTTTTCAAGTTTGTCTGAATATTCCTCCATGGTGAGTGTATGCAGGTGCATAAAGATGTCATGGAGCAGGTCGTTTGTCTTCTTAACGTTCTCTTCTTTGGCAAAGAGTTCGGCAACGTGTTGCTTGTAAACATTGTGCAACTTGTTGATTACGCTGTTGGCAGCCTCAGGGTTGTGCTTTTTGATGTAGTCAGCAATTTCAACCAGAGAGTTGGTAGTGCCCGACATTGCAGACAATACGACAATTTTGTGCTCGCCATCTGTAATAAGTTGGCAAACGTCTTTCATTCTTTGAGGTGAACCTACTGAGGTTCCTCCAAATTTCAATATTTTCATAACAGACAATTTTTTCTTTTTCTAATAAAACACCTACTTATAACTTATAATTGTGCTGCAATTCCTGAGGGTGAGTTGTAGTCGTCGGTAGCTTCAGTAATGTGTCCATCGCAACAACGATAAACAACACCAGGATATTCAGAGAGCAGCGTCATATTATGTGTAACCATTACAACGGCATTGCCTTGTTCACGTACCATTTGTAAGATGCGCATAATCTGTCGACTTGTTTCGGGGTCTAAATTACCGATAGGCTCATCGGCTAAGATGATTTTAGGATTATTGAGCAAGGCGCGTGCAATGCACACGCGTTGTTGCTCGCCTCCAGAGAGTTCGTGAGGGAAGTTCTCTATTTTATCATACAATCCCACCATGTCAAGCACTTGCTTAATACGTTCGGGGCGTTCTTTCTTTTTCCACCCCGTGGCTTTTAGTACAAAGTCAAGATTTTCGCCCACTGTAAGTTCGTGCATCAGTTGGAAGTCTTGAAAAATAATGCCCAACTGTCTTCTTAATTGTGGAATATGCTTTCTTTTCAATTTAGTTAAATCGAAATTCAGAACATTCGCTTTGCCTGAAGTAATAGGCAATTCGCCATATAGTGCTTTGAGCAGCGAACTTTTTCCGCTACCAACTTTGCCAACAATGTATATAAAGTCGTTGTCGTCAACATGAAAGTTTACGTCATCAAGAACCGGATGATCGGGACGGCGCAAAGCAACATTTTGCAAATCAATGAGCATAATCTTGATTTTTGAGGGGATGTATTTTTTAACTTCGTTACAAGAAGAGGTATATATATTGAAGTCGTCTAAACTTTTCTGACGAAGGT
>UQPD01000119.1 GCA_900542795.1 uncultured Prevotella sp.
AAAGCAACTATCAGAATTTTAGAATATTAAAATCAGAATTTTTAGAACCACCCTTATTATATTTTGCAAACTTACAAAAAATATGCTTACCTTCCTCTCTGTTTCACAACAAAAAAAGGAAACGCGGGTTGCATTGCGCATGCTCTCCCTTGTTTCCTTTGCAAACCTGTATGTGAAGATGCTTAAAACACCTTGTCGTAAACGGGTGGAGTGGTAACACCGTGCTTCACAAATGTTTCGGCAATGTATGCCTGCTGCTCGGCACTAATTGGCTTTTCGCCATTTTTAAGGTGATAGTAGAGACCCTTACCAAAGTGTGCTACCAAATCTTGCTTTATGGCTGAGGCAACCGAAGTGTTCACTTCGTCGTAGATGTTAGTCATGCCTTGTGCCAACCCTTCTTGGGTTTTGTTTGTGTTGTTGTTTTCCATTTCTGTGTCGTTGTATAGAAATTTGTGAGTGCGAAAGTACTAAAAACTTTTGAGTTTTCACACGCTTACGCCTTAGTTTTTAATTCGTTTGGTCTGTTTTGAACTTCTTTATGAGAAAACTCGGTGTTAAACGCAAGTATATCCCAGCATCAAAATCGTTGGTCATACTACGATGGGTGTAACTTTGGTCGTTGGCATCCCACACCCCTTTTTGTTGATGAAGGTCAAAGCCTAAGCGTACCCCCCACGAAAATCCGCGTCCCAACTTTTGTGCATATTCAGCACGAAACAAAAACATGCGCGGATTATCTAAAGTAACCCCCTGTTTGCTTGTACTCATGCTACTAAACAGCGTACTACCCAAAATGGGGATGTATTGGTGAGAAGCCCAATATCCCACAGTCAGCCCTACACGCCACACTTGCGCACGCGCTTGCGCCAAAATGCCATATCCCTTGTCAAAAGGCAACACCGTGCCACACTGCTGACTAAAATAAGTGCCTAACACATCAGCACCAAGCGACACAGGACATTGCGTGCGCAAGGGCAAATCAAAACCAACACCAGCTGCCGCATTCAACCAGGTTTTAATGCTGCGATCTTGCGCTCCAGTATTTACCTCGCCACCTGTGTGCTGCATCAGTAATTGCAAAGGAATGTGCCATTGCAATTGTGCACTGCGACGCGAAGGTTTAAAACGTGTAGACAATCCAAAACAAAATCGTTCTTGTCGCTTATCGTCACGAAAGATAAAGTCTTGCCAATTTATCCACGCATCCAAATCCATCCAATAAGGTTTGCACAACAACTGCAAGCCCGTTTCAGGGTCGCCACTAATGTTCATTTCATCGTTATAAAGCGGTTCTGCCAAGCCATGTGCAGACTTACCATAGAGCGTACCCAGCACAATGTTTACTTGCGGTGTAAGTTGCAAATTAGCACGCACAATGGGCACACAGTGAAAAGCCTTGGTGGTGTGTTGCGCCTCGGCAGACTCCAAGTTAGCGTAGTTGGCATTAGGATAATTGCTTGCTCCCCAATAGTGAAGCATAAAAACGCCCGTTTCAAACTTCAAATTTGTCAATGGCTGATAACTAACACTGGGAGAAAGCCACACCCCAGGCAGCGTATAGCCCTTGATGAGATGCTTACTATTATACTCATTGTCGCGGAAAAAAGTCATTGCGTCAACCGTAACACGCAACTCGTTCTTTCCCTCTGCCTCTAACTTAGGTGTTTCAGGACTATACACTAAAGAGTCCAACTGCGCTTTAACACACGTCGGACTACAAAACATCAATATAAAAAGGATGGAAAGCGCAAAACGCTTCATTACTACATGTCGTTTTTTTGAGGGTTATCTAATCTTTTCATTGCAAACTTACACAAAAAAGTTCAAATTAGCACTGCAAGTACGAAAAAACTACCTTTCACAAGCCATAGGCTCAAAATTGTTGTGTACCTTTGCAAGCAGAAAATCTTATAATTTTTTTATATCACACTACAATCATGGCAAAGAAAGCACTTCTTATGATTTTGGATGGTTGGGGCATTGGTAAGCACAACCACGGCGACGTTATCTTTGAAACTCCCACTCCGTTTATGGATCACCTTAACGCCACTTATCCTCACTCTGAGCTCTTGGCTTGCGGCGAAAACGTAGGTTTGCCCGACGGACAAATGGGTAACTCTGAAGTAGGTCACCTCAACATTGGTGCTGGTCGCATCGTTTACCAAGACTTGGTAAAAATTAACCGTGCATGTGCCGATGGTTCTATCCTGAAAAATCCCGAAATTGTTTCGGCTTACGAATATGCTAAGAAGAATGGTAAGGGACTTCACCTCATGGGCTTAACCTCAACGGGTGGTGTTCACTCTTCGTTAGCCCACCTCTTCAAGCTCATCGAAATTGCTAAAGAATATGGTGTAGCCAACAACACTTACGTTCACTGCTTTATGGATGGTCGTGACACCGACCCCAAGAGTGGTAAAGGCTTTATCAACGACTTGCAAGGCGTTTGCAACGAAAATGGTGCACACATTGCAAGCATCGTAGGTCGTTTCTACGCTATGGACCGTGACAAGCGTTGGAATCGTGTTAAAGTGGCTTACGACCTCCTCGTTGAAGGCAAGGGCCGTCAAGTAAACAATATGGTTGAAGGCGTACAAAGCTGCTACGACTCTGACTCAGAGGACCATAAGAACACCGATGAGTTTATGGAGCCACTCGTTAATGCAAACGTTGACGGACGCATTAAGGAAGGCGATGTAGTTATCTTCTTTAACTACCGCAACGACCGTGCTAAGGAACTCACCGTTGTGCTCACTCAGCAGGATATGCCCGAGGAAGGTATGCACACCATTCCTGGTTTGCAATACTACTGCATGACTCCGTATGATGCCTCATTCAAGGGTGTTCACATCCTCTTCCCCAAAGAGAACGTGCAAAACACACTCGGCGAATACATTTCAGCCCAAGGTTTGAAGCAGCTTCACACTGCCGAGACCGAGAAGTATGCACACGTCACCTTCTTCTTCAATGGTGGTCGCGAAACTCCCTACGAAGGCGAGGATCGCATCCTCGTAGCTTCACCCAAAGTAGCTACTTACGACTTGAAGCCCGAAATGTCTGCCTTCGAAGTTAAAGACAAATTAGTAGAAGCTATCAAGGAAAACAAGTACGACTTCATCGTTGTTAACTTTGCTAACGGCGACATGGTAGGTCACACAGGTGTTTACGAGGCTATTGAAAAAGCTGTGAAGGCTGTTGATGCTTGCGTTAAGGATGTAGTTACAGCTGCCAACGAGACTGGCTACGAAACCATCATCATTGCCGACCACGGTAACGCTGACAACGCTGAAAATGCTGACGGCACACCCAACACGGCTCACTCTTTGAACCCCGTTCCTTTTATCTACGTTACCGAGAACAAGCAAGCTAAGGTTCAAAACGGTGTTTTGGCTGACGTTGCTCCTTCAATTCTCCACATCATGGGATTAAAGCAACCTGCTGAAATGACTGGTAAGGACTTGATTGAGGACTAATCTCCCTCTCTCATATAAAAACTAAAAAAACTGCTGTTTGATGACTTTCATCAAGCAGCAGTTTTTTTATTAGGAATGCTTTACGCGCCAACCCAACCCCGAAAGGGGTTTATTTATGGACATTTTAAAAAATAATTCATGAACATTTATGACTCATTGATGAACATTTTTGACTAAAAAGACAAAGACATTTATGTCGAAACAATGCGCCAGCCCAACCCCGAAAGGGGGTTATTTATGGACATTTAAAAAAATAATTCATGAACATTTTTGACTCATTGATGAACATTTTTGACTAAAAAACAAAGACATCTTTGACGAAAAGACAAAGACATTTTACCCCTTTTAGTCAACATTTTAATCCACACGCTCCAATTTCACCCCAACGTTCGAAATTCCCTTCAACATCTCGCTACGCATAAGGTGGTTAATCGTAATATAAGCACAACTACCAGCAGTAAGGTCAAGGGTTTTCCAATCGTAAGCATACTGATTAAAACTTACCCCACTCCCATTGGCATCACCTCTTTCGTCAGTCAAAACCATATTGACCGTGTCGCGCATCGTGCGCTCAGGATTGTGCCAATGCTGACAAATCAACAACGTAATGCTTTGGTAGGGATAAGGAATGCTAACCGACGTGCGCAACCCAAGCGTAATTTGATATTTGCCCGAAGTTTGCAACGTGTCTACCTCAAACTTCAAACTATCGCCTGGCTCCCACCCCTCAACCAAGGTCGAACAATAATGGTTGTATGGAGTTTGCGGATTGCTACATGCACACAAACCCATTGCCACGCAAACAACCAACACCACCAGCACACCTTGCCTAAACTTTTGTAAACAACTGAGAAATGAATCGTTCATACAATCCCAATAAAGAATAAATATTAGCATTTAAGGGTTGTTCCAATAATTATAAATTTGGAACAACCCTACTTATTACTTACGCGTTGCCAGGTGCATTGCCGTTATTGCGGCGTTCATTACGCTCATTACGCCAACCTTCGCGATTATTGTTTCGCTCGCGGCGTTCTCTATTATCTCGGTTACCACCATTGTCACGTCCGTTTTCCACATCCCGACGTTCGCGACGCTCACGTTTACGGTTATTATTATTGTCGCGACGCTCACGGCGCTGTGCAGCGTTCGCTCCATTATTCTCGCCTTTTTGCTGCGTCTCAACCTCCTTGCCGAGATTTTCGCCTTCGTTGCGACGTCCACCTTCACCACGTTGTGCAACACGTCCCTCGCCCTTGTTGCGACGGTCACGCCTATTTTTACCACGCTTACTCTTGTCAAAGCGCGTAAGGTCGTCCTGTTCAGCCAAGTCAACAGGTCCCTTAGGCACAGCTGTCTCTTCAACCAAGAGTTTATCGGGTTTTTCGCCATTGGCATTCATTGCCAACACCTCCTTGGCACGCTCAGCTGTAATGGTAACCAAGTTAGCCCCCATTCGGCGGTCGCTACTGTATGTTACAAGTCCAGCCAACGTGTCGGCTTTGAAAAAGTAGAACGTGCCATCAATCGTTTCGAGCGTAGCATTCCGTTCGGGCAACTCACGCGCAGCTTCCATGTAAGTGTCAACCTCATAATTCAAGCAACACTTCAGTTTAGCACATTGTCCAGCAAGCTTTTGCGGGTTCGGCGTAATGTCCTGAAAGCGTGCAGCCGCCGTGCTAACCGAGCTAAAATTCTTCATCCATGTTGCACAACACAACTCACGTCCGCAAGGTCCAATACCCCCAATGCGTCCAGCCTCTTGTCGCGCACCAATTTGCTTCATCTCAATGCGCACTCTAAAAGCCTCAGCCAACACCTTAATGAGTTTTCGAAAGTCAACACGCGCATCAGCAATGTAATAGAAAATTGCCTTATTTCCATCACCCTGATATTCCACATCGCCAATTTTCATTTGCAACTCAAGGTCCTTCGCAATTTGTCGCGACCGAATCATCGTTTCATGTTCGCGAGCTTTAGCCTCTTCATACTTTTCAATGTCGCTTACACGTGCCTTTCTGTAAATGCGTTTTATTTCAAAACCAGGCTTAAGATTAGCCTTTTGCATTTGCAGCAAAACCAACTTTCCGGTGAGCGAAACCACACCAATGTCGTGTCCAGGTTGCGCCTCCACCGCCACAGTGTCACCCTTTTGCAAGTCAAGGTGGTTGTCGTTACGATAAAAACCCTTACGCGTATTTTTAAACTGCACCTCCACAAAGTCGGTTGTTTCAACATTACCTGGCACATCTGCCAAATAGTCGTATGAGTTTAATTGGTGGTCGCTTCGTCCGCATCCCTTTGCCGACAATCCTCGCAAGTTTCCATCTCCCCATTGGCAAAAGCCACAGCCACAACTGTCGCATCCACCCGAACAAGCACCGCCACAGTTCCCAACATTACCACAGTCACCAGCATGCGCACATCCACCCATTGTCACCTGGGCTTCACATGTAGGACTGTTTGCCACTTCTGGGTTCTCAGAGGCAGCCATGGCGTCGAACGTATCTTTATTTTTATCAGTAATCATTTAGTAAGTTATTTTATAAGAAGCACAATCATCTTGAGCGAAAAATCAAAGAACACCATCGTGGCATTCACATTTTGCTCAATGTCGCGCTGTGCGGCAGAAATTTCGTCCATAATCCCCATTACATTTCGCTCGTTAATAAAACGTGCAAAATTCACGGCAAAGTCCGTCTCCTGCCTATTCATGTAATTAAGTTCTGGATTGCGAAAGTTATACATAAAGTTTTCGCGCACCAGTCGTTGCGCATATTGCAAAAAAGCCTTTTGCTTTTCGCGTCCCCATTGCGAAAGCTGCACCGACCATTCGTGCAAGTCCTTAATCTTTCGCATGTAGCACAAACGCATAAACAGCACAAAAAGGTCGAAGAACTGCGCATCGTCAGCATCCATGGTCACTTGTGCCAATGCTTGCGTGTAGCTACCTGCTGCCGCACGAGCCACCATGAGCGCATCATCGGCTTGCAAACCATTAAGCCGCTGCAAGGCTTCGGCTAACTCCGCAGTTTGCAAAGGCTGAAAGTCTATGCGCTGCGTTCTACTCAAAATGGTCGGCAACATCCTTTCAGGATTATTCGCTGTGAGCACAAACACCGTTTGCGAAGGCGGTTCTTCAAGAATTTTCAGCAACTTATTGGCACAATCTTTATTCATCTGTTCTGCCAACCACACAATTACTACCCTGTAACCACCTTGGCTACTTACACTTGCCAATTTGCTAATAATGTTATTAGCCTCTGCCACATTGATGAGCGACTGTTGGTTTTCAACGCCCATACACCGTAGCCAAGTTTGTCGGTTAAAATAAGGGGTTTGCTGAATTTGCTTGCGCCATTCAGGCAAAAATTGGTCGCTCAGCACCACACCACTCTGCCCTTTAGGCTTAATGGTGGGTAAAATAAAATGAAGGTCGGGGTGAGCACACTTTTCCACCATGTGACAGGCAGGGCATTCGCCACAAGCCTCTCCATCAGGAGTAATGTTTTTACACAACAAACGCTGCGCCAAGGCAAGCGCCATGGGCAGTTTGCCACATCCCTCAGGTCCTGCAAAAAGCAGAGCATGAGGTATGCGACCTTCGGCAAGCATCTTTTTGAGTTGTTGCTTCACCGCACTTTGTCCTATCACTTCATTTAATTGCATGCTATTCTATGGTCTATGACAGACAAAGTTAGCATTTGGCGCGGAATGTACAAAACATTTCGCGCAAAACTTCCGTTTTTCTTACAAAAATAAAATCTGCCAAATGCTTTGACAGCCTACTTACTTTCTGTATTTTTGCATGCAACAATGCTTAAACACTTCAAAAAATGAAAAAGACAGATATTGCAACACTTGCCCAGGAGAATGCCTTCGACCTTATTGGCAAAGAATGGATGCTGGTAACAGGTGGTACCAAAGAGAACTTCAACATGATGACTGCCTCATGGGGTGGCATTGGTTATTTATGGAACAAACCCGTAGCTTTTATTTTTATTCGTCCCGAACGTGCCACTTATCCCTTGCTTGAGGAGAACGAGCACTTTGCGCTTTCGTTTTTAGGCAACGATGAAGCCATGCGCCACATCTACAACTTTTGTGGCAGCAAGTCGGGTCGCGATTTCAACAAAGCACAAGAGACAGGACTCATCCCTGTCGAAACCGAGCATGGTGCCATTACCTATGAGCAAGCACGTCTCACCATTGAGTGCCGCAAACTTTTCCGTTCAGACTTAAAACCTGCAGAATTCCTCGACAAAGCTATCCTCACTCGTTGGTACAACGACCAACCTGGCGGATCGCTTCACACAATGTACGTGGCAGAAATTGAGAACGTATATATAAAGGAATAAGGGTACACGCAAAAAAAGGAAAGGGCTATAAAAGATACACGCATCCTCCACTCACAAAAAAACAACCGTTTAGAAGACTATACTACCGTTCTAAACGATTGTTTTTTGTTTTATCTCCCCAACACCCTATTTTTAGTAAACAAAAAGTCTATTGATTAACTCGACCAAGTTAATTGATTAACTTTGCCTTTTCTA
>UQPD01000120.1 GCA_900542795.1 uncultured Prevotella sp.
ATAAAAGGCAAAGTTAATCAATTAACTTGGTCGAGTTAATCAATAGACTTTTTGGGTTCACAAAAAGGTTCGAATTTGAAAGTATGTGTGATGAAAAAAGTATTATAGTAATACTTGGCAAAGACATACGTATTAATTGGGCAAGTATTACGTATTAAATGGCAAAGTAATATGGTAATGCTTTGCAAAGGATCTTTCGCCATTATACATTGTACATTATATATTATACATTGAAATGGTGTGAGAGAGCCACAACAGTTGAACTTTTAAGTAGAAATAATTAGTTTTAAGCGCGTTAATGCGTAAATTTGCACGTTCTTAGCAATAAAAATAACAGAATGGTACTCAATTACATTTGGATAGCTTTCTTTGCAATAGCCTTTGTCATTGCATTGGTAAAGCTTGTGTTTATGGGCGATGTGGCAGTGTTTCCAGCTATAATGGACTCAACCTTTGCCTCGTCGAAAACCGCTTTCGAAATATCGTTGGGCTTAACGGGTGTGCTCTCGCTTTGGCTGGGCGTGATGAAGATTGGCGAAAAAGGAGGCGTGGTAAATGCCATGGCACGTGTGCTTAGCCCAGTATTTAACAAGTTGTTTCCCGAATTGCCCAAGGGACATCCCGTGTATGGCAACATCTTTATGAACATTGCTGCCAACATGCTGGGTTTAGACAATGCGGCAACACCCTTAGGCTTGAAGGCAATGGAAGGCTTGCAGGAACTGAATGCAAAAAAAGACACTGCATCGAACTCTATGATCATGTTTTTGGTGCTCAATACCTCAGGACTCACCTTGATTCCCGTAAGCATTATGGTGTATAGAGCACAAATGGGGGCTGCACAACCTACCGATATATTTATTCCCATACTCATAGCAACCTTCTTCTCGACCCTGGCAGGCATTGTTGTTACCAGTTTGTATCAACGCATCAATTTGTTGCAACCCATTTTGCTTGCCACCTTGGGTGGACTGTCTGTGGCAGTGGCTGCCATAATATGGGGCTTTAGCAAACTCGATAGCACGATGATGAATTTGGTGGGAACAACCACTGCCAATGTGTTGCTCTTTTTAATAATAATGTGTTTTATTGCAGCGGGTGTGCGTAAGCGCATCAATGTGTATGATGCTTTTGTTGAAGGAGCAAAGGAAGGCTTTCATACAGCCGTGCGCATTATTCCCTACTTGGTAGCGGTGTTGGTGAGCATTGGGGTGTTCCGTGCCTCGGGTGCGATGGATTGGCTCATTGAGAGTGTAAAGTGGTTGGTAGGACTTACGGGTTGTAATGCCGATTGGGTAGGTGCGTTGCCCACAGCCATGATGAAGCCTTTGTCGGGGAGTGGCGCACGAGGTATGATGGTAGATGCCATGCAAACCTATGGTGCCGACTCGTTTGTGGGACGATTGAGTTGCGTGTTTCAAGGTTCAACTGACACTACCTTCTACATCTTAGCCGTGTACTTTGGCTCGGTGGGCATTAGCAAAACACGCCATGCGGTGGCTTGTGGCTTACTGGCAGACTTGGCTGGGGTGATAGCTGCTATTGGCATCGCTTATTTGTTCTTTACATAAGATAGGCTGCATAAGAAAAAACTAAAAAAACTGCTTTATGGCAAATATGAAATCATTGGCTAAAGACACAGCCATTTACGGAATGTCCAGCATTATCGGACGTTTCTTGAACTATTTACTTGTGCCACTCTATACCGCACAAATCAGTGCTGCAAGTGGGGGCTATGGGGTAATTACCAATATGTATGCCTACACAGCCCTTTTGTTGGTGATATTAACCTATGGTATGGAGACCACCTTTTTTCGTTTTGTGAATAAAGAGGGCGAGAACAGCCAGAAGGTTTATACAACCGTGTTGAGCATGGTGGGCTTCACCTCCCTGCTTTTTGTGGCTTTGGTAGTGGTGTTTTTGCAACCACTGAGTAGCTTGATGGGCTATGCAGATCATCCAGCTTATGTGTGGACCATGTTTGTGACTGTGGCTATTGATGCCTTTCAGTGCATTCCGTTTGCTTATCTGCGTTATAAAAAGCGTCCTCTAAAGTTCGCAGCTTTTAAGTTGCTGTTTATTGTGCTTAATATTTTGCTCAATGTAATTTATTATGTGGTGCTCAATGGGCATGATGTGGGCTATGCCTTCTACATCAATTTGGTATGTACAGCTTCAATAACCTTCTGCTTCTATAAAGAACTGAAGGAGGGCTTTTGCACAAAATATGCTTCGTGGAGCGAAACCAAACAACTCATAGGTCGCATGTTGCGTTATAGTTGGCCCATCTTGGTGTTGGGTATTGCGGGCATATTGAATCAAACTGCCGATAAAATATTGTTTCCTTATATATATAAAGGAAGCGACTCACACGCACAGTTAGGCATTTATGGGGCTGCGTCGAAGATTGCCATGATTATGGCAATGATAACACAGGCATTCCGTTATGCTTACGAGCCATTTGTGTTTGGTAAGGCAAAGGACAAGGACAGCAAGGCAACCTATGCAGCCGCCATGAAATATTTTTTGATATTTACGTTGTTGGCTTTCTTGGTAGTGGTGGGCTACATCGATGTGTTGCGTCACATCATTGGTCGTGACTATTGGGCAGGTTTGCGCGTAGTGCCTATTGTGATGGCAGCCGAGATTATGATGGGCATTTACTTTAACTTGTCGTTTTGGTATAAACTGATTGACAAAACCATTTGGGGAGCTTGGTTCTCGGGGGCTGGTTGTGCCGTGTTGATTGCTGTGAATGTGCTATTTATTCCTCAATATGGCTATATGGCTTGTGCTTGGGCAGGTTTTGCAGGCTATGGCACAGCCATGTTATTGAGCTATTTTGTAGGTCAAAAATATTACCCCATCAATTATCCGCTTAAAAGCATGGCGGTGTATGTGGCTATCACAGCCCTTTTCTTTGTGGTGATGCAAGTGTCGGAGGCGTATGTGCCACAGATGGGGTTGCGTTTGTTGATTAACACGGGTTGCATTGTGCTGTTTGTGGCACACACCATACACTATGATTTTCCCTTGGGCAATTTGCCCGTGGTGGGTAAGTATTTTCGCAAATAAAAGGGCATGGAAAAGACATTTGAACAAGCTACGTTAAGCTGCGGGCTGCGTGTGATTTATGAGCATAAGCCCTCGGCGGTGCTCTATTGTGGCTATGTGGTGTGTGCTGGTACACGGCACGAGGATGTGGCAGACAGTGGCATGGCACACTTTATAGAGCATGTTACGTTTAAAGGTACGGAACGCCGACGCGCTTGCCACATTACAAACGGACTTGAAAGGGTGGGGGGCGACTTGAATGCTTACACCACAAAACAAGAAACGGTGTATTATGCCACGGTTCTGAAAAAGGACTTTGCGCGAGCTGCCGACTTGCTTACGGATATTGTTTTTCACAGTGTGTATCCGCAAGGTGAGATTGACAAGGAGGTTGAGGTTATTTGCGACGAAATTGACAGTTACAAGGATTCGCCTTCGGAGTTGATATTCGATGAGTTTGAGGCAATGATGTTTGAGGGGCAACCCTTGGGACGCGACATTTTGGGGAATGCCGAGCGGTTGCGTCAATACACCACGGTGGATGCGCTTCGCTTTGCTCGCAATTATTATAGGCCTACGAATGCTGTCTTTTATGTGTATGGCGATGTGCCTTTTGCACAAGTGGTGCGTGTGCTCGAACGTTTGTTGCCTGTGGCAGACTTTGTTCAACGCCCTGCTTTTGTGGCACCACCCATAGCGACGCCTTGTGCAAAGAACATTCGGAATGAGCGCGTGGTGGAGAAAGGTACGCATCAGGCGCATGTGTTGGTGGGAGGTCCTACGTTTGCTGGCACTGATAACCGACGTTTTGCCTTGGTGTTATTGAATAACATATTGGGCGGTCCAGGCATGAATTCGCGTTTAAATATTTCGTTGCGCGAGCGTGCAGGGTTGGTTTATAGTGTTGACTCCTATCTCAATACTTATCCAGATGCAGGATTTTGGAATGTGTATTTTGGATGTGATGTTCACGATGTGAAGCGTTGTCGCAAGTTGTTGGAGCGCGAATTGTGCAAATTTATTGACCGCGAACTTACGCCTTCGCAGTTGGCTGCAGCTAAGAAGCAATTGTGTGGGCAGATAGGTATTTCGACGGATGCAGCCGAGGGATATGCGTTGGCATTGGGCAAAACTTTTGCACATTATAACCGACATCGCAATGTGCCTCGACTGATTGAAGATATCAATGGGGTTACGGCTGAGGATTTGCAACAAACAGCAGCCGAAGTGTATGACCCACAAAAATTGACGACTTTAGTCTATGTGTAATGAATAATGAATAATTAATAATGAATAATTGGCAATCTAATGTAAAATATATAGGGGAGCATGCCTTACACATTAGATTGCCAATTATTCATTGTTCATTATTCATTGTTCATTATAATATTTGCTTCGCTACCTCACACAATTCATCGTACCATTCTTTGCCAAAGCGACGAATGAGAGGGTCTTTCAAGAATTGGTAGATGCGAAGATTAAGCTCGCGCCCTTTTTTTACCGCAGGACGACAAATGTTCCAACGGTGATATTGAAGTCCGCTGGTACCATCCTTAAAGCGTTTTTCGCGAATGGGGTAGAGAGCGCACGAGATGGGTTTGCACCAAGCTGTGCGTCCTTCACGATAAGCCTTGTCGGTGGCACAAAAGCAACAACCATCATTGCCATAGCAGGTAAACACACAGTCTTTACCATTAACAATACTTGTTACCAAATCGCCTTCGCAATCGGTGTATGCCACACCCTGATGGTCGATTGTGGCTTGCGCACTGGCACTTAGTTCGGGCCAAACCTCGTCGAGCACATTTTCGAGTTCGCCTACCTCGTCCATTGTTAAAGGTGCACCACTGTCGCCTTCAATGCAGCATTCGCCTTTGCAAGCATCGAGGTCGCAGCAAAAGTATTCTGTAAAGATGTCAGACGACAACAAAACGTTGCCCACTTGTATGATAGGAGGAATTCTGTCCATTTTTGTTTTTTTGAAGATTACCAGTTAATAGGTTTCTGTCCGTGTTGAATAAGATAATCGTTGCAGAGCGTAAAGTGATGATTTCCGAAGAAACCATGATATGCCGAAAGGGGAGAGGGATGGGCAGAACAGAGCACCAAGTGACGTTGGCGGTCGATGACCTGTCCTTTTTTTTGTGCATAGCTGCCCCAAAGAATGAATACCAAGTTGTTGCGTTCATCGCTTAGGTGGCGAATAACGGCATCTGTAAAAGTTTCCCATCCTTGTTTGGTGTGCGAAGCTGCTTGATGTTGGCGTACAGTAAGTGTGGCGTTTAGTAGCAACACTCCTTGTTCTGCCCAACGTCGTAAACTGCCAGAGGTGGGGATGGGGCGTCCTGTGTCATCGTGTATTTCTTTAAAAATATTGACGAGAGAGGGTGGAATGCGTACCCCATCTTTTACTGAGAAGCATAATCCCTCAGCTTGTCCAGGACCATGATAGGGGTCTTGCCCAATAATCACTACCTTAACTTGTGGGAAGGGACAGAGGTTAAAGGCATTGAAAATTTCGTGTCCTGGAGGGTAGCACGTGCCTTGTGCGTATTCGTTGCGCACAAAGTCAGTAAGTTTTTTAAAGTAAGGGGCGTCAAACTCTGTTTGCAAGTGTGCAGCCCAAGAAGGTTCAATCTTTACGTTCATTGTGGCGCAAAATTACGATTTTCTACTAAAATGAAAGGAGTTTGACACCCTATTTTGTGTGTCAAACTCCTTGTGTACTTATTTAAAGGCTTTGCCATTCTTAAAAATGGCGTGTGGCTTATTCTTCGCCGAGTTCTTCTTCAGCGCCCCAAGCGGGTCCGTCCCATTGGCGTTCGTTACTCCAGTCGTCACCTTGTGAAATGCTTTCACCATTTCCACTACCCACCATCATAGTTGCCATAGACTTTTCAGTGTCGAATGCAATGACGGTAGCTGCGGGGCAGATATATGTCTTTTTCATTATATAGAGTGTCTAAAAAGTTGTTGTGTTTAATTGTATTATTGTGCAATGAATTTGCGTCCGTTTTGGATGTAGAGGTTACCCTTTACCATCTTCATTACGCGGCGACCAGTAAGGTCGAACACAGGTGCATTGTTCATTGTAGCGTTGTTGGTGTTAACGCTTTCAATGCTGCTAACGATGTTACCATCAAAGTTCATTGCGATGCTCTGGCTTGCGCTGTTATCGAGTTTGATGTAGGCGCGGTTTGCTTTAAGTGTAGGATTGGTTGAGCGGAAGAAACCAACATTGCCAGTACCATTGGCACGACCAAATGAGTAAACACCTATTAAGTCGGTGAGTTCTTCGGTAGTACCTTGCAAGTCGTTATCAATGGCTTCAGCTGCATCAATGACACGGAGTTCTACGTTCTCATCGGTTGCATTACCCTTGATGATGATGCCTTGGTTAGTAGGAACAGCATTCACTTCGTTCATTTCGAGTCCTGTTTGTTCAGCATTCAACTTACCAGCGTATGTCTTTACTGTGCCTTCAGCATTGGCTACTTCAACAGCGTAAGGCAAGCAAGTGGTTGCAAAGCGTGCATTATCAGCCTTAGAGTAGTTGAGGGGAAGGGAGATGGTGGCAGAGGTGAGGGTGAAGGCGTAGGCAGCGTCAGTAGGAGTTGATTGTGTGTCGATTTTCTTAAAACCTACAGAACCATTGTTGTAATGCCATGCTTCGTCGCTTCCATTAAAACCTGAATAAGCGTAAATACCGAATACATCATTTGTGATTTTGTATAGTTTCCAAGTATCATTACTACCCCAAGCACCAGAGAAATCTAATTTACATACGGTACTAAGTGCTGCAGTTGATGTAGCAGTTTTGTTCGTTCCTACATTGTGGAATTGAAAGCCATCGAAGGGGTTGCCTGTTACATACCACAAATCACCATTTACATTATTCAGATTTTCAGCTTGAGCGTCTTCGCGGAAGTTCAAACTTCCACCATTAGCAAAGAGACGTGTTTTTGTATCATTGCTATTTTGCAAATAGTAGTAATGTTTTTTGCTGTCATCGCTTACTTGGAACGGAGTAGTAATAGTGCAAGTGAGGTCGAATGTTTGGTTATTGTCCTCAGCTGTAACATTTCTTGTGGGGAAGTTTTCGAAACCTACGTATGCAGGAACATCTTTGGGAGTAGGGAACTTTTTACCAATCAAAGCCATATTGGTGGTGTAGCTTCCTTTAACCACGTCGTTCAACTTGTAGTTATATGTAATGGTAACAAGGTCGCTTGCTTCAGGAACATTGGTGGCTGCGTAAAATTGGAATTGCGCATTGTTAGCACCATTTGCTGCATTTTCCCAATAACCAATGTGTTGCTTGTCGTTAAGGATAATGTAAATATCAACAGGAGTGTTTCTATATTTTGTTCCTACTGTTTTCATTGCATACCATGAGCCCGTAGTAGCAACTGGTGTAAATTCTGCAGAGCTATTGCTGAGTGTAAATTGATCTTGATTTCCAGGGTTATGTTGTCCGATCAAGAATGAAGCTTTAGGAATAGAAGGGAAGAACTTGCTTGTGCCCCAAGCAGAAATGGTATATTTATCGCCTGATGTAGTAACCTTAAACAGGTACTTCATCATTTCAGCATTGGTGTTTTCGGTGCCAATCAACTGAGTGGTAGAACCTTTTTCTTCATAGTATACACGACTATCATCAGCGTTGTAGTACATGTAGTTGCCGTTTTCATCAGCCTTGTTGTCGTTCGACTTAAGTTTAATGACATAGTAGCCATCTTTTAAGTCGGTTGTGGGTTCGCTTGCAATTGTTTGTGCGTTGGCTGCAAAGATGCAACTTACAAGCAAAAGAAGCAAAGAGGTAATTTTCTGTGTCATAATTTTTTATTATTGTTTTTTGTAGTTCTTGTGAGGTTGAGTAACTATTCAGCGGTAATAAAAATGGTCTGATTTAGCCTTATTCCTCTGTAAAA
>UQPD01000121.1 GCA_900542795.1 uncultured Prevotella sp.
ACACGCGTAAGATCGTCGGCAGCGTCAGATGTGTATAAGAGACAGATATAGGGTGGTTCTAAAATTTGATTTTAGAACCACCCTATATTTTTTATTTTGATAAATAAGCATCAATGTCTTTTGCAGCTTGACGCCCACCTGCTATGCAGCGCACCACAAGACTGGCACCTGTGGCAGCATCGCCTGCCACAAACACATTTTCGGGGAAAACAGGTTGTTGTGGACGCAGAAAACCCATTGCAAGTAAAACCAAGTCGCAAGGAATAATTTCCTTTTTACCCGTAGGAACCATCAGCGGACGACCACCTTCAGGATTAGGTTTCCATTCAACCTCCTCAACTTCTGCCCCACTCACAGCACCTTTACCATTGTCAATAAACTTGTTAGTCGTAAGCAACCAACGACGTTCACAACCCTCTTCATGGCTTGATGATGTTTTAAGCACAATAGGCCATTGTGGCCAAGGCGTGTTCGGATTAGAACCTACAGGAGGTTTGGGCATAATTTCAATTTGCGTAACACTCAGCGCTCCTTGACGATTAGAAGTACCTATACAGTCAGAACCTGTATCGCCACCCCCAATAACCAAAACTCGTTTACCTTTAGCAGTAATGCGATCCTTGTTCGAGAAAGTTTGTCCAGCCAAAACACGATTTTGTTGTGCAAGAAGTTCAAGAGCAAAATGCACACCCTTAAGTTCACGACCAGGCACCTTTAAATCGCGTGCCGTTGGAGTACCCGTACAAATGCAATAAGCATCAAAGCCTTCGGGCAAAGCATTCACATCAATAGGAGTGTTTACCTTAAAAGTAATACCTTCAGCTTCCATCACCTTAATGCGACGGTCTATAACCGTCTTTTGCAACTTAAAGTTAGGAATACCAAAACGCAACAAGCCGCCCACATATTCATGCTGTTCAAAAACAGTTACGTCATATCCGCGGTGGTTCAGTTGGTTTGCAGCAGCCAAGCCAGCAGGTCCCGAACCTATCACAGCAACACTTTTACCTTTCCTACTAAAAGTGCGCGGTTGTATATAGCCTTCACGAAAGGCAGCCTCAATAATAGCACACTCATCTTCACGAATCGTAACAGGAGCATGCATTGAAAGTTGAAGCACACAACTTTTTTCGCAAAGTGCAGGACAAATACGTCCCGTAAACTCAGGAAAGTCATTCGTAGCAGTCAATATTTCGTAAGCCATTTTCCACTCACCTTTATACAAGGCATCTTGAAATTCGGGTTGACGATTTCCGAGCGGACAAGCCCAATGGCAAAAGGGTACGCCACAATCCATGCAACGTGAAGCTTGCAATCGGCGGTCGCTTGTATTGAGAGTCTGTTCAACCTCACCAAAGTCTGCCACACGTTCGTGTATAGGACGATAACCTGCTTCGCGGCGAGGAACAGTTAGAAAAGCTTTAGGATTTCCCATAATTTAATTCTTATTTTAGGGGATAAAGGGTTGGAGTATAAGGAGCATGAGGTATGGGAGATTATTAAGATGCAAGGAACATCACATCAAACAATCCCCACAACCTACTTATTAGTAATCACGTTGAACCTCAGCAATTTTTTCTTGCAATTTACGCATTTGCTCTTCAGCCAACACACGCTTATACTCAATAGGAGTAATCTGAATAAAGTCGTCAACATAACGGTTCCAGTCATCAAGCATTGTGCGAGCCAACTGCGAACCAGTGTAGAGATAGTGCTGACGAATGAGTTCGTGGAGTTCCTTGCGCGAGGTAGAGTTTTCAATCAATGAAAGTTCCACCATCTCCATGTTGCAGAAGTAGTCAAAGTTGTGATTTTTGTCCCACACATAAGCAACACCACCACTCATACCAGCAGCAAAGTTTCTACCCGTTTCACCAAGCACTACAACACGTCCACCTGTCATATACTCACAGCAGTGGTCGCCAACCCCTTCAACAACGGCAATAGCTCCAGAGTTTCGCACAGCAAAACGTTCGCCAACCTTACCATTGATGTAGACTTCACCACTTGTAGCACCATATAGCAAAGTGTTACCTGCAATGGTGTTGTCTTCAGCTTTATAGCTTGAACGTACGGGAGGCATCACTGCAATACGTCCACCACTAAGAGCTTTACCCAAATAGTCATTTGCCTCGCCCTCCAATTTAAAATTAACGCCCGTAGGCAAGAAGGCACCAAAACTTTGACCTGCCGAACCCTTAAACTTAATGTTTATCGTTTCGTCGGGTAAACCCTTATGACCATACTTTGCAACAACAGTTCCCGAGAGCATTGCACCTACCGAACGGTCTGTATTAGCAATGGCATATTCAAGCGAAACCTCCTTTTGCATGTCAAGTGCAGGAGCAGCAGCCTTAATAATCTGTTGGTCAAGCACAGTGTCAATGTCATGTTGCTGCGAAGTAACGTGATGAATAGCAGCATTGTTATCAACACGATGGAGCAAACGTCCAAAGTCGAGCGTAGCAGCCTTTGATGCAGCATCACGCTCGCGCAATGCAATGAGATCTGTGCGACCCACAATGTCATTGAAATGGCGGAAGCCCATTTCTGCCAAATACTCGCGCACCTCTTGTGCAAGGAAGCGGAAATAATTAACTACATATTCGTAATGTCCACGGAAATGCTCTCTCAACTCAGGATTTTGAGTAGCAACACCCACAGGACAAGTATTGGCATGACACTTACGCATCATTACACAACCCAACACAATGAGCACGGTAGTACCAAAGCCAAACTCTTCAGCGCCCAACAATGCCATCGAAATAACATCGCGTCCTGTTTTGATTTGACCATCAGTTTGCAAACGCACCTGTCCACGAAGTCCGTTAAGCACCAACGTTTGTTGTGTCTCCGACAAACCAATCTCAGGCGAAATACCCGCATAACGCATAGAAGATGCAGGCGAAGCACCCGTACCACCCTCAGCACCCGATATCACAATCAAGTCAGCCTTAGCCTTAGCCACACCAGCAGCAATGGTTCCTACCCCACTCTCTGCCACCAACTTCACACTGATTTGTGCTTTAGGATTGACATTCTTCAAGTCGAAAATGAGCTGAGCCAAATCCTCAATAGAGTAAATATCGTGATGAGGTGGAGGCGAAATAAGCGAGATACCAGGAATAGAGTGACGCGTCTTTGCAATAATCTTGTTCACCTTATAACCAGGCAACTGTCCACCCTCACCAGGCTTCGCACCTTGTGCCACTTTAATTTGAATTTCCTCAGCATTTACCAAGTATTCTGTAGTCACGCCAAAACGTCCCGAAGCAATCTGCTTGGTCTTGCTGCTAAGAGAGATGCCATCGAACGTTTCACTAAAGCGTTCGTTATCTTCACCACCCTCGCCCGTATTGCTACGCGCACCAAGTTTATTCATAGCAAGTGCCAACGCCTCGTGTGCCTCCTTACTGATAGCACCAAACGACATAGCACCTGTTACAAAATGTTTCACAATGTCGTCAACCGACTCCACCTCGTCCACGGGGATGGGATTGCGTTTAAATTCAAAGAAATCGCGTAAAAAGATAGGTTTCTCTTTCTTGTCAACCAAGGTGGTAAAATCCTTAAACTTTTTGTAGCTGCCCAAACGTGTAGCTAACTGCAAGGCAGCAATGGTTTCAGGGTTCCACGCATGTTTTTCACCATCTTTGCGATAGCTAAACAAACCTACATAAGGAAGCAAACCTTGCAATTCACGGTCTTCGTAATCAGGACTGTAACCTTCGTCATGGAACTTACTATAATCGCGAGCTATTTGGTCGAGATGAATACCACCAATCGTACCTGCAGCCGTACCGAAATAAGTACGCAGCAACTCATCGCTCAAACCTATTGCCTCGAAAATCTTTGCACCACGGTAAGAACGCAACGTACTGATGCCCATCTTTGAAAGCACCTTATAAAGTCCCTTGCAAATAGCCTTAATGTAGTTTTTCTCAGCTGTTTCATAATTCATCTGCACCTCACCGCGCTTAACCAAATCATCGAGCACGGCAAAAGCCATATAAGGATTGATGGCACTGGCACCATAACCAATGAGCAAGGCAGCATGCATCACCTCGCGCGTTTCACCACTCTCCACCACCAAAGCCGTTTCCATACGTTTTTGCACAGAAATAAGGTAATGATGCACAGCACTTACAGCAAGCAACGAGGGGATAGCAGCGTGTGTTTCGTCAACACCACGGTCCGAAAGAATAATATAGTTAATGCCATCGTTCACACTCTGCTCTGCCATGTGACAAAGATTGTCGAGTGCTTCTTTCAAGCCTTCGGCACCCTTGGCAGACTCATAAATCATGGGCAACTTCACCGTGTTAAATCCTTTGTAGCGAATGTTACAAAGAATGTCAAGCTGACGGTTCGTAAGAATAGGCTGTGGCAAACGCACCATCTTGCAGTGACTCTCATTGGGCGAAAGAATATTCATGCCCACAGCACCCACATACTCCGTAAGCGACATTACCAACTCCTCACGAATGGGGTCGATGGCAGGGTTCGTTACCTGAGCAAACTGCTGACGGAAATAATTGAACAATGACTGCGGACGGTCTGACAACACAGCCAAGGGAGTGTCGTTACCCATTGAAGCAATAGGCTCGCTACCATTGTTTGCCATAGGCATAATGGTACGTTCCACATCCTCGCGCGTAAAGCCAAACACACGCAAGCGTTTGTCAAAATCTTCTACCGCATTCTCAACCTTACGACCGCTCTTCAAGGCATCCAACTCTATGCGGTTAGCCGAGAGCCATTGACGATAAGGATAAGCCGTAGCAAGACGATTCTTCAATTCACCATCATAGTAGATGTTTCCCTCTTGCGTATCAATCAAAAGTATCTTTCCTGGTTGCAAACGTCCTTTTTCTTTAATTTCGTTTGCTTCAAAGCTAATTACGCCAGCCTCTGATGCCACCACCATCATATCGTTCTTCGTGATGAGATAGCGTGCCGGACGAAGTCCATTACGGTCGAGCATACCTCCTGCAAAACGTCCATCGCTAAAGAGCAATGCTGCAGGACCATCCCAAGGTTCCATCAAAATAGAATGATACTCGTAGAAGGCTTTAAGATCCTCAGATATCGGATTCTTATCGTTAAAGCTTTCGGGCACAAGCATTGCCATGGCATGTGGCAAGCTCAACCCCGACATAACCAAAAATTCCAACACATTGTCGAGCGATGCAGAGTCACTCATATTAGGCTGAATAATAGGACGAATATCCTTTACATCGCCCAAAACGTCAGTCGACAACACCGACTCACGAGCCTCCATCCACACACGGTTACCACGAATGGTGTTAATTTCACCATTGTGTGCCAACAAGCGGAAGGGCTGTGCCAACCCCCAAGTAGGGAAAGTGTTGGTTGAGAAGCGAGAATGCACAATTGCCAAACCGCTTGTAAAATAAGGTTGAGTTAAATCGGGGAAATACTCACGCAACTGTGTCGACGAGAGCATACCTTTATATACAATGTTCTTTGAAGAGAGCGAACAAATATAGAAGTCCTTGTTTGTTACGCGCTTCTCAACTTTTTTACGTACAATGTAGAGTTTACGTTCCAAGGTCTGCGGATCAGCTCCCGTCACAAACACCTGTTTCACAGCAGGTTCTGTTTCAAGGGCATCCTTACCCAAGATAGCCGAATTGGTAGGCACAGCACGCACATGCATCAGTTGCAATCCCTCGCGTTCCACTTCTTCAATGAACACACTTAAAATGGTTTGCTGTTCAGCCTCGTCTTTAGGCAAAAACACCAAACCTGTGCCATAATGTCCTTTTTCAGGAACAGGGATACCCTGCAACAATATAAACTCGTGGGGAATTTGCAGCATAATACCTGCACCATCACCCGTTTTGTTATCTGCACCTTCTGCACCGCGGTGCTTCATGTTCTCTAAAACTTTCAGTGCGCTGTCCACCAACTCATGACTCTTATTGCCGTGAATATTGACAATCATACCCACGCCACAAGCATCATGCTCGTTTTCTGCACGATAAAGTCCTTCGTTAAGCCTATTCTTCAAATGCATAATGTACTTTATGTTGTAAATACGCTGAATTATTCTGGTTATGTTCTCACTAAAGAGGCTATTCTAAAACAGAGTTGAGTTTCTGATTGTAGCAAGTCCCTTTTTATATGCAGTTTCTGAGGAGCAATTACAATTTGTTTACTTTAGCCTCTAAACATGCATAATCTTAAAGGCAAAAGTACAATTTTTCTTTCAAAATAATGCAACAAAACCGAGTTTTTTCATCATAAAGCTATTTTTATTTGATTTTACAACCATTTTGTCACGTCTAATATACTTTATACGGCTTTTTGTTAGAGTTGTATGATTTATACCCAGGGTGTTGCCCTGGGCTATGCACAGTTTGCCCTTTGCTATGCATTATCGGCTGTACCTCAGCAATTCAAGCAAGCTTGATTGCATTCGGTTTGCACGATAATTCAGGGCGCATTTTAGATTGTATTACCTATTACTTATTACTTATTACCTATTACTTAACCATTCACATAGTTTGTAATACTTAATACTTAATCAATTTAGTCTACTTTCTATTGACATATTGATAGAGAATCTATGCTTTAAAGCATAAAACTAAGAAATTACTTGTAAAAAACGTGCGGGTATTGTTTTATTTACTTACATTTGTACAATCGAAGGGGCAAAATGCCCTTTTATGAAAAATACAGATTACGAAAAACAATTAGTATATCATGAAAACAGACATTATCTTACAAAACTTGGAGGTTAAGCATCCTGGCGAAGCCGAATATCTACAAGCCGTACGCGAGGTGTTACTCTCTATTGAGGATGTGTATAATGAACACCCTGAATTTGAGCGTGCTAAAATTATAGAACGACTTGTTGAACCCGATCGCATTATTACCTTCCGCGTACCTTGGGTGGACGATGCAGGCGAGGTACAAGTAAATCTTGGATATCGCGTGCAGTTCTGTAATGCCATTGGTCCGTATAAGGGGGGCATACGCTTCCATCCGTCTGTTAACCTTAGTATCCTTAAATTCTTGGGTTTTGAACAAACCTTTAAAAATGCACTTACTACATTGCCTATGGGCGGTGGAAAGGGTGGGGCAGACTTTGCTCCTCGTGGACGTAGTGAAGCTGAAATTATGCGTTTCTGCCAAGCCTATATGCTTGAATTGTGGCGTCATTTAGGTCCTGATCAGGATGTTCCTGCTGGTGACATTGGTGTGGGAGCTCGTGAGGTGGGCTATATGTTTGGCATGTATAAAAAACTCTCGCACGAACATACTGGAACCTTCACGGGTAAGGGACTTGATTTTGGTGGGTCGGTGCTTCGTCCTGAAGCTACTGGCTTTGGTGCACTTTACTTTGTACGTCAAATGTTGGCGGACTATGGTATGGATATTAAGGGTAAGACTATTGCTATTTCAGGCTTTGGCAATGTGGCTTGGGGTGCTGTGAAAAAGGCAACTGAAATGGGGGCTAAGGTGGTAACACTGAGCGGTCCTGATGGTTATGTTTACGACCCCAATGGTGTGCAAGGTGATAAGATTGACTATATGCTTGAGTTGCGTCTTTCGGGTAACGATGTTGTGGCTCCTTATGCTGAGCGTTATCCTGAAGCTACTTTCTTCCCTGGCAAGAAACCTTGGGAGCAGCATGTGGACATAGCTCTGCCTTGTGCTACTCAGAATGAACTGAATGAAACTGATGCTGCAATGCTTTGCGACAATGGGGTATCGCTTGTTGCTGAGGTGAGCAATATGGGTTGTACGGCTGAGGCTGTTAATTATTTCCTTTCTCATGGCATGCCTTTTGCTCCTGGTAAGGCTGTAAACTCGGGTGGTGTAGCTACATCGGGACTTGAAATGACTCAGAATCTGTCTCTTATACACATCTCCGAGCCCACGAGACGCGTAGTATCTCGTATGC
>UQPD01000122.1 GCA_900542795.1 uncultured Prevotella sp.
ATAGTTTGTATTACTTATTACCTATTACTTATTACTTGCAAACACATAGTTTGTAATACTTAATACTTAATACTTAAAATAATTAAATCTCTCTCGCTTATATTTTTTATGATTTTTTGTTTGGGTTTCGTAACAAATCTTTATATTTGCATGGGAATTTGTTTTTAAACAAGTGTTTTAGAAATGTAGAATCAGAATTATTAGTATAACCTTCTATGCCATTTCAACCAGTTCTTCCAGAGCCTCTTCCAGAATCTCCTTTTCGGCAGAGTCCACTTTTAATATTAGCTTTGCTCATGATTGTAGGTATTGTCATGGGATGGTGCTTTGTGGATTGGGTGAATTGGGGAACTTGGTGTATAGCAGGTGGAGTGTGTACGGTGTTGGCTTTGATTCTTTATTGGGTTGAAATATTTGGAGCGAAGAAAAATGTTTGGTGTTGGGGAGCTGCAGCATTATCCTTTGTTATGTATGGAGGAGCATGGTGTGTGTATTCCTTAAATAATATAAGTGTGCAATGGCCGAAAGAGGTGCATACTTGGGAGGCTCGTGTTGTTAATGTGCAAAGGATGGATAGTACAGGGGTGGTTGTTGATGTGGTGATGAAAGCTTATATGGATACCTTGCATAATAATCAACAGGCAACTTGTGCGCAACAATTTGTTAAGCATGTTGATAACTCGTTTTATGATAAGAAGGTAAGAGTACGTTTGGAGAATGCAGCAACAAATAGTGTGATTGAGGGAGATGGCATCCTATTTCATGCAAGTGTGAATGGTGAGTTAAAGGCTCAAAACCCTACAGACTTTAATTATAGAAACTATTTACTAACGCATGGTATAAGCGGACAAGCGTATGTTCGAAATCAGTATTGGGTAAAGATGAGAGATGAGGGGGCGCAACAGATGGGGTGGCGAAGTCAGTTGTTGCGTTATCGCAGAACGATGCTTCAAACCTATCGTAAATACATTCCAGATGCAAATGCTTTAGCGGTGATATCTGCTTTAACTTTGGGCGATAAATCATTGCTTCATCCAGGCTTGCGAGAAGTCTTTTCAGAAACAGGAACCAGTCATGTGTTGGCTCTTTCGGGTTTGCACTTAGGTATCTTGTTCTTTTTGTTTAATGCGTTTTTAATTCGTCCCTTAGGTCGTCGTTCGCAGCGAATTGTGATGTCACTTTTTACGGTAGCTTGTTTGTGGACTTTTACCTTTTTAGCGGGTGCTCCATTGTCTTTACTACGCTCTGTAACGATGTTAACCATGGTGCAATTAGGCGTTATATTAAGACGTTCGCAAAATGCTACGCTCAATAATTTGAGCTTGGCTGCTATTGTGTTGCTAATTGCTGATCCGCTATCTTTATTTGATGTAGGGTTTCAGCTCTCTTTCATGGCAGTATTGTCAATACTTCTTTGTAATCAATATATATGGCAACGTTTCAGACTGCCTTTGTGGGAAAACGTGCCTTGGATAAGTACGTATAGTTGGAAACGGCGTAGTGACCTGTCGTGGAGGGAACATGTGTGTCTCAATATTTATCCATTGTGCAAGCACGCGCTTAAAAAGCATACCTATTTATTTTTCAGAAACAAGATATTCCCCTTTATAACGGTTAGTTTAAGTGCGCAATGGGGAACAATGCCTTTGATTATATCCTATTTCCACTTGATAACCCCTTATGCTTTTATAGCTAATTTTGTGGTTATACCTTCGGCAATGGTATTGCTTTCATCGTCAGTCGTATTTTTTGCACTTCCCATAGTCTGTGTTCAGACTTTTGTTGCAAAGGTTATGCAATATGTTTTGCAATTCATGACAGCAACATTGACCCAAATGTCGCATTTGCCTTTAGCTACGATTAGGGTTTACCTTTCAGCCTTTTTGCCTTGGCTTATCATTATATTACCCATTTGTTTATACATTTATGCAAACGTGCGTTATCGTTCGCAGCGTAGATGGGCAGTGGCAATGTTCTTCGTATTCTTGACTTTGGGTGTAACCATTGAAGTTCATCAGCGTTATGCGCAACGCGTAGTGCCGCAACTATGTGTTTATAAAATGCCGCGTGCTACATCTATTCATTTTGTGCATTCTGCTAAAACGTCTTATCTCTACCTATCTTCAGTCTCAGACACAACTCGTCAGCGGATGCTTTATCTTAAAGAACATTATTTTGCACCTCACCATATGGCTGAGCCACAGCAACTTCCTTGTCGAGACGTATATAAAAATAAATATATTGCTTATAATAACCAGGCTTTTATTTTTCATCATAAAAGCGTGTATTTACTCAAACACAATGTGTTTCGGAAAAAAAGAGCTGTAAAAGAAGTAATAAATGTTGACTTTCTGATTGTAGGCTTTGGTTGTTGGAAGTCCCTTCAAGACGTATACACCTTGGTTCGTCCACATCAAGTGATATTGTCATCAGATTTGCCTTATCGCATGCGCCAGTTATGGAAAGCACAGTGTGTAAAGGCTCGCATCCCCTGTCATGATGTCAATGAGCAAGGAGCTTTTATGTGTAAATTATGAAAAGGCAATATGAAAAAAGAGCATGCAAAGTGTCTGCATGCTCTTTTCCATTCAATGTAGTATGTTTTAGAAATATCCTTCGCGTTTCTTTTGTTCCATAGAAGCATCTTGGTCAAAGTCGATGACGCGTGTGGTACGTTCACTCTTGGTAGTAGTCATCATTTCTTCCACAATCTTCTCGATGGTATCAGCTTCACTCTCGATAGCACCTGTAAGCGGCCAGCAGCCAAGTGTACGGAAACGAATTTTGCGCATTTCAATCTTGTCGCGGTATTCTGCGGGCAAGCGGTCATCATCGGGCATAATTAACTGTCCGTCAATTTCAACAACGGGACGTTCTTTAGCAAAATAAAGCGGAACGATAGGAATATTTTCAAGACGAATATATTGCCAAATGTCCAACTCCGTCCAGTTGCTCAAAGGGAACACGCGGATACTCTCTCCTTTGTGTACACGCGCATTGTAAATATCCCAAAGTTCAGGACGTTGGTTTTTAGGGTCCCATTGATGGAATTGGTCGCGGAAAGAGAAAATACGTTCTTTGGCGCGGCTTTTTTCTTCATCACGACGTGCACCGCCAAAGGCAGCATCAAAGTGGTGCTTGTCAAGACCCGCTTTGAGAGCTTGCGTCTTCATAAGGTCGGTGTGTACCTTTGAGCCATGTGTGAACGGACCAACACCAGCTTTAAAAGCCTCCATATTACTCTCAACAATGAGATTCCATCCGTGTTCTTTAGCATACCAATCGCGAAATTTAATCATTTCCTTAAATTTCCACTTAGAGTCGATGTGCATTAAAGGAAAAGGCGGACGACCTGGAGCGAAAGCTTTTTCTGCCAAACGCACCATAACACTTGAATCCTTACCAATGCTATAAAGCATTACAGGATTTTCGAATTCCGCAGCCACTTCGCGGATGATGTGAATTGACTCAGCCTCGAGTTCTTTAAGGTGGCTTAAGCTATAATTCTCTGTCATTTTTATTCTCTTTGAAGCTTGCAAGGCAAAAAAATGCGTTGCAATTTTTATTTTCACGGCAAAGGTAAGGTTTTTTCCGCGAAA
The DNA here is from genome assembly GCA_900542795.1 of uncultured Prevotella sp. Taxonomy (GTDB): domain Bacteria; phylum Bacteroidota; class Bacteroidia; order Bacteroidales; family Bacteroidaceae; genus Alloprevotella. Next base: position 3,600 of record UQPD01000122.1, read on the forward strand.
ATACTTACTTTTGTGCCATTACATTTATAATATTGTTATTTGCCGTAATGAAAGAATTGCACATCATTACCCCTGTAAAGGACTCGATAGACTCAACACTTGTCACCGTGAAGGCTGTGCTTAACAGTCATCTCACGATGCCACACACATATACCGTATATAATGACTTTTCTACGCCCGAGAATACATTGCGCCTCGAACAAGCCGCAGCCGACTTGGGATTTAGACTGGTTAATTTGAGCGACCTAACGCAGCATCCCTCGCCTAATTATTTATTAGTGCTTCAACGTACCCAACGTGAGGCGATTGAGGCAGATGCGGCTTTGTGTATTGTGGAGAGCGACGTAGTGGTAAGTTCCGATACGCTTCAAGCTTTGTATGAAGGTGCACAGCAACGTTCTGATTGTGGCATTGCCGCAGCCGTTACGGTTGATGATGAAGGAGAGGTGAATTATCCTTATCTCTTTGCCAAAAAATTAGAGAAGGGCGTGTTGGAAACAAAAAAGCACTGCAGCTTTTGCTGTTCATTGCTTACACCCAAATTTTTGCGTGCGTTTTCTTTTACTGAACTCAATCCTGAGAAGAATTGGTTTGATGTGACCATCTCTCATGAGTCGCGTCAACGCGGATTTCGTAATTACCTTTTTACTTCACATCCGGTAATTCACCGTCCGCATCAAAGTCGTCCGTGGAAGCAACTTAAGTACAAAAATCCTTTGAAGTACTATTGGTTGAAATTCACCCGTGGACTCGATAAAATTTAATAAGACAAGCAGCAATGAAAAACTTGAAGCTATACATAACGCTTGTAGTGGCACTGCTCTTGGGTAGTTTGAGTCATGCAATGGCGCAGACCGACACCTTAGAACACGAGGTGTTGCTTGAAACAACAATGGGGAATATCCGCGTAAAGCTTTTCAACGATACCCCCATACATCGTGACAATTTCCTGAAGTTAGTGAAACGAGGGTTTTATGATGGATTACTCTTTCATCGTGTAATTCCCGATTTCATGATACAAGCGGGTGATTCAGCCAGTCGTACGGCAAAGGAAGGTGAATTGCTTGGCGATTCTCCCGAGCCCTATACACTTCCGGCAGAAATACATTATCCGCAACATTTTCATCGTCGCGGAGCTTTGGCAGCAGCGCGTGAGGCTGATGCAGAAAATCCAGAGCGTCGTTCGTCTTATTCACAATTCTACATTGTGACAGGTGCCATCTTTACAGATGATGGGCTTGACCAGATGCAAGAACGACTGGATGCAGCTACTCAAGGCACCATAAAACTATCACCTAAGATAAGGGAGGTGTATAGAACCTTTGGAGGTGCTCCCCATCTTGATGGACAATACACCATCTTTGGCGAAGTTATTGAAGGCTTTGATGTTACCGATTTAATACAGTGGGCAGGACGTGATGAAAACAATCGTCCTTTCGATGACATACGTATCATTCGTGCCACGGTAGTGAAATGAGAAATACCTTTTTTAAAGAAAACCATTAAACCATACTATTATGATAAAGAAAAACCTTATCGTTGCTGGTTTCATGACATTTGCTTGTGTCACAACCGCCTTGGCTGATGGTGGACATATCTTTCCCGTAGAAGGAAAGACCTACCTCATCCATCGTTTCAACAACGAAAATTCTTACATCTACGAGAGTGGAACCTCGCTTTTCGCCTCGCCCAAGACAAACACGCAAAGACAGTATTGGCAATTTATTCCTACCGAAAAAGAAAATTGCTACTACATTCAAAACGTTACTTCAAAAAAATACATACAAAGCACCTGTACGGCAGAGAATGCCCAAATCAAGGTAGGAGCTACACCCGTTGAAATCGAGGTGAAGGTGAATAACACCAATGGTGCAGCCCCCAAGGGCTACTACTACATCTGTAGTACGGACCAAACCATAGACACTTCGAAGGATGGTTCATTAGGACTGAACTATCAGGAGTCAACGGGCAAGGTTGTAGCTTATCACATTCGTTTTAATCGTGGCAATTCCTATTGGGATATTGTTGAAAGCAAATACGATTACGAAGCACCCGCTCCCATTGAACGTTCAGAATATAGCAAACGTTTAGGCGTATACATTCTGCCCTGTGGCGAACAAGGCGATGCTTATCTGAAGTCGCTTACCGTCTCGGGCGAAAAAACAGCTGTGCTTCATCCCATGAATTATACCTCAGCAGCAAAGCCTTCGGGCTATTATGCCATGGTGCGTAAAGATTCTATAGGTGTTGTACCTGGCACAACCTTTGTGCTGAATTATGAGGCAGCCAATTTGGGGAAAGATTACACCGTGACTGCTTATTTCGATTGGAACCATGATGGTATCTTCGAAACAGCACACAGCTTTATGAACGAAGCCAACGGACAAGCTGAAATCAGCGTACCTGCCGATGCTGCATTAGGAAAAGGACGCATGCGTGTTCGCATCAACGATAATGGTATGGACGAAGCAGACGAGGATGTACACGGACAAACTTACGACTTCCAGTTGTTTACCCTCAAGTCTAACATCTCAACGGGGGTTAGTCAGGCCACACTCCATCCTCAAGTAAAGCAGACTAACAAGCAAACTTATGCTGTTGATGGTCGACGCGTAAAAAACAATAAGCACCTGAAAGGTGTATTTATTCAAGGTGGCGTGAAGGTGGTAAAATAAACTTCAGCTAACATCCCACATCCTACATCCTTTAAAAACACATACACAACATGAGTATTACACGAAATCTCCTTATGGGCAGCACCGCCTTGGTAGGTCTCACAGCCTTTGCCCAAAACACCGATAAACCCAATATCATCTTTATTCTTTGCGACGATATGGGTTATGGCGACCTCGCTTGTTACGGTCAGCCTTACATTCAAACCCCCAACATCGACCGCATGGCAAGCGAAGGCATGCTCTTTACGCAAGCCTATGCAGGTAGTCCTGTAAGTGCTCCTTCACGTGCCACATTGATGACTGGTCAGCACACAGGTCACACCCACGTGCGTGGTAACAAAGAATATTGGAAAGGTCGTCCCCAACAACAATATGGTGTAACCCAGGAACCAGACCGTGTCGGTCAAGAGCCCTACGACCCCAATCACGTTATCTTGCCCGAAATTATGAAGGCAAATGGCTATACCACAGGCATGTTTGGTAAGTGGGCAGGTGGCTACGAAGGCTCGGTTTCAACTCCCAAAACCCGTGGTATTGATGAGTATTATGGCTACATCTGTCAGTACATGGCTCACCGTTACTTCCCCAACTTCCTCAATCGTTACAGTCCCCGTCGTGGCGATAAAGATGTGATTCGCATCACCATGGACGAGAATGTGAAGTATTCAGACGGCTGTACCAATCCCGATTACGCTAAGCGCACCCAATATTCGGGTGATATGATACATAAAGAAGCACTTGAATGGCTCGATTTGCAAACCAAGGACAAACCCTTCTATGGACTCTTCACTTACACCTTGCCACATGCCGAGCTTTATCAGCCCAACGACTCTATCCTGCAGGCTTACTATGGCAAGTTCTGCAACGATAAGACCTTTGGCGGTACCGATCGTTACCATGCCACCATCAACACCCATGCACAGTTTGCTGCAATGATTACTCGCTTGGATGCTTATGTAGGCGAAATCATGGCAAAGCTGAAAGAGAAAGGTTTGGACGACAATACCATCTTAATCTTCTCGTCAGACAATGGTCCTCACGAGGAAGGTGGTGCTGACCCCGACTTCTTTGGTCGCGATGGTAAGTTGCAAGGCAAAAAGCGTTCTTGCCACGAAGGTGGCATTCGCATCCCCTTCATTGTACGTTGGCCAGGACATGTAAAGGCGGGTAGTGTTAACGACCACATGTTGGCTTTCTACGATATAATGCCTACATTCTGCGACCTCATTGGTCAGGAAAACTACATCGAAAAGTTTGGCAATAAGAAGGTTGAACACGACTACTTCGATGGAATTTCATTCGCACCTACCCTTTTGGGCAAAGAGGGACAGAAAGAGCACGACTTCCTTTACTGGGAATTCCACGAAACTAACCAAATGGGTGTGCGCAAAGGCGATTGGAAACTTTACGTAAATGGTGGTAAATGCAAACTCTTTAATCTTGCCAACGACATTCACGAAGATCACGACGTGTCGGCTCAGCATCCTGAGGTAGTGAAGGAATTGGTGAAGATTATTTACGAGCAGCACACTACTCCCGATGTCAATGAGTTTAAAACCGTAACGCTTCCACAGCGACAATAATGAAGTCGTCTAAACTTTTCTGACGAAGATTAGATTTAAACTTTTATCTCTTCTAA
>UQPD01000123.1 GCA_900542795.1 uncultured Prevotella sp.
ATTGTTCTTTAGTAGGTAATATTATAGATACGATACTACAATAGCGACTTATTACCTATTACTTATTACTTGAAAAGCTTACTTATTACTTGAAAATATCTTTTAAACCATAAAATATTTTGCTTGTGGATTGCTTAAATACAAGCCACACACAGTGCTTTGTGGATACATCGCTCCATTTTCAGTAAGACGAATACCAAGCGCATTGAAATTGAGCAAACGACTTATGGGGAAGATAAGCTGTTGATTGGGCAAAGAGGGGTAGCCCACTGCAGGACGAATGCCTTGGTAAGCTGCTCGGGCAAGCTCGGAAAGACCCAAAGACTCATTGGGGGCATACCCCCATAACTCTTTGCGCACCTTCTGATGCAACCACTCACTGGTAGCTTCTGCCAAACGGTCGCCCACACTCTGCATCAGCAAACTTTGAAAGTCATCAGCACCTTGCTGCTTCAAAGCTTCAAGTTCGGCAACAAACGAGGGAGATACGGTAACGGCAAAAGTACCTACATAGTCCTCGTAAGGACGGGGAGCTACATAATCGCAAAGCGACAAACAAGGTTGCCCATGTTCGGCAGGATGCTTCTGACGCGGTGTGTTGAGTTCTAAGTCAGCACCTGCCACAGCTCCTGGAAGTATAATGCTATGATCCGTACCATAAGCAGGGAAGAATCCTACTTGAGCTTGCATGTAATGACGCTTTTGTAAATCATCAAGCAAGGCTTCTGCTTCGCGCTGAATGTTGGCAGCTTCTTCTGTGCCTTGACGCACGCGCCACAAATTGTAAAAGTATATCCAATTGATGTAAGGACGCACCTCAGCTATATCGATGTGAGGCAATGGTCGATACCCCACAAAAGTAGGACGTGGCAAAACCTCTTTTTTCCAGTCGATGTGCAAACGCACCTTGTCTACATCGTCAACAGCAGGCACAATAGCAGCCTGTTGCAAAAGACTTTTAGCAGCCTTCTGTGCGTGATATTTTTTTACGAGTTCGGCTTGCTGACGAGCATTCTCAGCTATCACACGGTCGCGTTCACTACTCATAAGTTGCATGGAGAGCACTGCATTGATGGAGGCATCTTTAACGTGAAAAACAGGACCTTTATATAAAGGAGCAATTTTCAACGCAGTGTGAAGAGGCGAGGTCGTGGCTCCACCCACAAAGAGCGGTGTGTCAACACCAGCTTCAGCTAAAGCCTGAGCCGTGTGACACATCTCATCGAGCGAGGGAGTGATAAGTCCGCTCAAAGCAATAAAGTCGGCATGCTCGTTAATGGCAGCTTGCACAATTTGTTCAGCAGGCACCATCACCCCAAGGTCTATCACCTCAAAGTTATTACAACCTAATACTACAGCCACAATGTTTTTACCAATGTCGTGAACATCCCCCTTGACAGTTGCCACCAAGTAGCGTCCGTTACTCTGTGCGTCAGCTTGCTTAGCTTGTTCAAGATAAGGCTGCAAAATGGCTACTGCCTTCTTCATGGTGCGAGCCGACTTCACAACTTGTGGCAAAAACATTTTGCCTTCGCCAAAGAGGTCGCCCACACGCTGCATGCCTTGCATCAAAGGACCTTCAATAATAGCTCCAGGAGCATCATAGACGCTAAGAGCCTCGTGAAGGTCAGCCTCCAAAAACTCATCATCTCCCCTACGCAAGGCATCCATCAAGCGTTCCGTAAGGTCGATAGTCGTGCGGTCTATCTGTGAAGCAACTTCAGTAGTAGGTGCACTGTTATTCTTTTGTTCGAGCAACTGTTGTGCTTTATCTATGAGATGCTCGGCAGCATCGGCATGGCGACAGAGCAGCACATCCTCAATGAGCGTAAGGAGGTCTTGCGGTATGTCACCATACATCACTTTGCTGGCAGGATTAACAATACCCATATCCATGCCACGCTGCATGTTATGATAAAGGAAAACGGCGTGCATAGCCTCGCGCAAATAATTATTACCACGGAAGGCAAACGAAAGGTTACTAACGCCACCGCTAACGTGAGCGTGAGGCAAGTGCCTCTTTATCCACTCCGTAGCGCGGATAAAGTCGAGTCCGTAAAGGTCGTGTTCCTTCATACCCGTAGCCACGGTGAGCACATTAGGGTCGAAGATAATGTCATGTGGGTCGATGCCTACACGTTCGGTAAGAAGTTTATAGGCACGCTCACAAATTTCTATTTTACGAGCATAGGTAGTAGCTTGCCCTTCTTCATCAAACGCCATCACAACCATTGCAGCACCATATTGGTGAATGGTGCGAGCATGGTCAAGGAAGAGGGCTTCGCCTTCTTTCAGCGAGATGGAGTTTACCACACATTTGCCCTGCACACACTTTAAAGCTTCCTCTATAACAGCAAACCGCGAGGAGTCTATCATCCAAGGGATGCGAGCCACCTCAGGGTCTGAAGCCATGAGGTTGAGAAAATGCTTCATCTCGGCAGTAGCATCGAGCAGTCCATCGTCCATGTTAACGTCTATCAAACTGGCTCCATCTCGCACTTGTTTGCGAGCTATGCCAAGGGCTTCATCATATTGTTTTTCATTGATAAGACGCAAGAACTTGCGGCTACCAGCTACATTACAACGTTCGCCCACGTTCATAAACATGCCTGGAACAGGACTAAAAGCTTCGAGTCCTGATAGCCAATCTATTTTGTTTTCAGTAGGACGGGGACGCCCTTCACGCCCTTCTGCCATTTGGGCTATAGCACGAATATGAGCAGGCGTTGAACCACAACAACCACCCACTATGTTAACACAACCATCGTCAATAAATCCCTTAATTGCGTTAGCCATAAGGGTAGGAGTTTCAGTATACTCACCCTCTTCATTAGGAAGTCCAGCATTGGGATGTGCACTGATGCGATAAGGTGCTTTTTCTGCCAAAGCCCGCAAATAAGGTCGCATATCTTCGGCACCAAACGAACAATTAAGTCCTACGGAGAAAATGTCCTCATCATGCTGCACCGAAGCCAAAAAAGCGTCAAGCGTTTGTCCTGAAAGGGTACGTCCGCTGGCGTCAGCAATGGTAACACTCAGCATGATGGGAATGCGTCTCCCCGTGCGTTCTTTTACCAATCGGGCTGCCATAAGCGCAGCCTTAACATTGAGCGTATCGAATATTGTTTCGAGCAAAAAAAGGTCTACCCCACCCTCGCTAAGCACTTGCATCTGTTGGACATAAGCACTGCATAAGTCATCGAAACTCAACGCACGATAGGCTGGATTTTCTACATCGGGCGACATTGAAAGCGTACGATTGGTAGGACCAATAGAGGCTGCCACAAAACGAGGCTTATGAGGTGTAAGCGCTGTCATGCGGTCGGCTTCCTCACGTGCTATCTTTACGGAAGCACGATTCATCTGCTCCACGTAGTCCTCAGTTTTATAGTCGGCCTGCGACACACGTTGCGCATTAAAGGTATTGGTTTCTATGATATCAGCACCAGCTTCAAGATATTCGCGATGTATTTGGCGCAACACATCAGGACGGGTCAAGGCTATAACATCATTATTGCCTTTGAGTTTTACGTGCCAATTCGCAAAGATCTCGCCTCGGAAGTCATCTTCGGTGAGGTGGAAACGCTGAATCATCGTTCCCATAGCCCCATCGAGTATCAACACGCGCTGTTGGCAAAGTTGGTCGATTGTTTCAAAATTTGTGGTATGCTGTTGCATTGATGTAGCGAATGGAGACGATTAAAGTGTTTGTTTAATAATGAGTTCGGTGGAATAGGCAGCATTCATGGTGTAGAAATGCACAATAGGGACGCCAGCTTCCTTAAGTTCGCGCACTTGCTGTATGCCCCACTCCACACCAAGCGCTTTAACATCATCGTTACTACTGCATTTTGCAAACTCGTTTGCCAACTCCTGCGGGAAGTCGATATGGAAGGTTCGAGGCAACATGGTGCAGTGATTAAGCGTGGTTAGGGGTTTAATGCCAGGAATAATGGGGATGGTAATGCCCTCGCTACGCAAACGGTCAACAAAGGCAAAGTACTTGCTATTGTCAAAAAACATTTGTGTAACAATGCGTTTGGCACCCATAGCCACCTTTGCTTTTAGGTGAGCAATGTCGGTGTCAAGATTCATAGCCTCGTCGTGCTTTTCGGGATACCCTGCCACACCAAAACTAAAAGGCTTTGCCAAAGGTTCGGTTTGCATGCCCCCCAACAAAATTCCGTTATTAAAATCGTTAACTTGTTTACAAAGTTCAGTGGCATGTTCATAGCCACCTGGCGTGGCTATAAAACGATTATCACCTTTAGCACGGTCGCCACGGAGCAACAACAAGTCGGTAATTCCTAAGTAAGAGAGGTCTACGAGTTCACTCTCAATTTCAGAGGCAGAGAAGCCACTACAGATGATATGAGGAACGGTACGAATGTTGTAGCGCTCTTGAATGGCTGCTGCAATAGCTACAGTACCCGGACGATTGCGCACGCTAAGTTTTTGATAAGTACCATTGGGCAACTCATTGTATACCGTTTCAGCACGATGTGTGGTAATGTTTACACACACAGGATTGTAGGGCATTAGGCGGTCGATGGTGTTATACACGCTCGTAAGCCCTTTGCCACGCAATGGGGGTAGCACCTCAAATGAGAAGTCTGTATGTTTTTGTGTTGTCGTCATTATCGTTGTGTTGTTGTGTTGTTGTGTTGAAGTTGGTTCTAAAAGATTTGAGATGGGCTAAAAATTTTACTTTATACGAATTTCATCACCCACTTTAAAGTGATAGTTACGCGAGATAGGATTCATTTTGCAAAGCGACTTCAAACGGATGCCAAAGCGTTGCGATATGCTATAAAGACTCTCGCCTGCTTCCATCACATGGTAGCGACGTTTCATCGTGGGGTCTGCCTTTCTGCGTTTTTTGCCTAAATAGACAACATCCCCTGGCGTAAGTGCGCGTTTAGCATCTACGTCATTATACTTACGCAACTTTTCTTCTTTTTGTTTTACCAAACGAGCCACCGAAGCATAAGTATCACCTTCACGAGCTATAACGTAGTACTGACCATTACAGCGGCGAATGGGTCGTCCATCTGCAAAGTTTTGATATTCAATCTTTGCCTTATGTTCTATTTTATCATCACGACGATGATGCCTTTTCTTGTCATAGTCGTGAAGGTTATATCGCTCAATAATGTTAATGAGCGACTGTGCATAGCTTGGACTAGTTGCATAGCCAGCACGTTTCAGTCCGTGTGCCCACCCTTTATAATCGGTAGGACTAAGGTCGAACAAAGAAGCATAACGCTTACCATTGCGCAAAAAAGCAGAGTGGTCTTCGTAACTGTCAGACACGGTATGGTAAACGCGAAACTTGTCGTCGGGACGGTCATCTGCCATTATCATGTAGGGCCCCGTCCAATTCATGCCCACTTTTATGCCGAAGTGGTTTCGGGCTTCGCGAGCCAACTTACTTTTGCCAGCTCCACTCTCAAGCAGTCCCTGTGCCAAAGTAATACTCGCAGGAATGCCGTAGCGCTTCATTTGGTCTTGTGCCATCGGCGCATATTGATTGATATACTGGTGATAGGCGGTTTGAGCACCCAAAGGAAGCATACAGACCACTGCCACCACAAGCCATAAAAACCTACGTATTTTCATTTTGAAATGTTCTATTGGGTGATTGATGGCAAAATTACACATAATTTCGACGAAATGAGGTGTTTAGGAGTGAAAAATTATAGATTAAGTATTAAGTGTTAAGTATTAAGTATTACATTCTATTGAGGTTTCACGCGCTAGCCCAACCCCGAAAGGGGTTATTTATGGACACAAATATAGATTAAGTGTTAAGTATTAAGTATTACATTCTATTGAGGTTTTCACGCGCTAGCCCAACCCCGAAAGGGGTTATTTATGGAAATTCAAAAAAAATAAATTCATGAACATTTATGGCTCATTTATGGACATTTATGACTAAAAAACTTTTAGACTTTACAGCAAGCCCCAAACTGCGCAATTCATTTTTCTACGGTTACGATGCGTCTGATATTGTCCATACGATGATCGATGATCAGCGGCACACGTTCAACCATCACCATAGAGGTGTCGAGTCCCAATGCCTTCGGTTCGTCAATGCCTATTTTACTGATGAGAGCATAGAAGTTCATCAATAGGTTCTGTTGACAATTGACGGAATTCTCAGGGTAGTACACGTGATGAATGATGATGAAACAAAAATCGCCCGAAATGCCGTTTTTGCGGAGTGAAGGGTAGTTGCTGGTCAGATCTACCTTCTTGCTGGCAACGAGGTCTTCCACAACTTGTCTCAAATAGAGGCTTACTCGAGGTTCTATGCGGAATCCTATGTGCATGGTTATGTTGTATAGGGTATTGGGAATCAAAACCTTACAGTCGTATTCCAACGTGTCAGGAGTATCCACAAAGTCCATATTGATAAGCCAGTAATGGTCAGCACGTTTCGGCTGCTTGTTGATGATTGAATAGACCAACTTGTCATCAACGGTTCCTTCCTTGCTGGCATGGTTGATATAGACAAGATTGGATGCGTATTTCGGAATGCTCATGTCGGCTTTGATGTCGGAGATAATCTGATAATAGTCATCCAGCGGTTTGGTGCTGACATAATGGCGTCGTATCTTCATGGCCCGAACCCATACATACATCATCAGAAACAAAATACCACCAATAAGCATCGTACACCATCCGCCTGCGAGGAATTTTGACAGGTTGGCTGCCAGGAAGATGGCTTCGATGGTGCAGTAGCTGCCCATAAACAACAAAGTGAAGAATCGAGTCACACCCTTGCTGTGCAGGTAGAAACCGAGCAGAAGGGTGGTCATCAGCATGGTGATGGTGATGGCGAGTCCGTAGGCTGCCTCCATGTGCGAGGAGTCGCGAAAGAGAAGGATGATGAGAACCACGCCGATGTACATGGCAAGGTTGATCATCGGGATATAGAGCTGTCCCTTTACATGGGTAGGATGCTTGATTCGCATACGCGGCCAGAAGTGCAGGTTCATGGCTTCGCTCAATATGGAGAAGGTGCCGCTGATAAGTGCCTGGCTTGCCACGATTGCCGCACCCGTGGCCATGATGATGGCGAAGATTAGCATGCTTTGGGGCATGATGGAAAAAAACGGATTCACGGAGGAGGCAGTCTGAATATGGTTAAGCACCCACGCTCCCTGTCCCAGATAGTTGAGAATGAGCATGGTCTTTACGAAACCCCAGCTGATGGTTATGTTCTTCCTACCACAATGTCCCAAGTCGGAGTAGAGAGCCTCAGCACCGGTGGTACAGAGAAATACAGCGCCCAGAATCAGGAACCATTCAGGTGATTGTGCCAGCAGAACAATAGCGTAATAGGGATTGAAGGCTTTGAGTATCAGAGGGTAAGACGTGATGCTGACAGTTCCCATCACGCCCAGCAGCAAGAACCATAGCAGCATGAACACTCCAAACGACTTGCCTATACTCTCTGTGCCAAACCGTTGCACGAAGAAAATAATGGTGATGATGCCAAGCGTAATTGGGATGACAGGTAGGTTGGGACTGATGCTTTCGAGCCCTTCGATGGCTGTGGTAACCGTAATAGCTGGGGTGATGATTCCGTCAGCTAGCAAGGTGCTTGCGCCGATAATAGCCAATATGTAAATCCACTTGCTCTTGAGTCGGCGCAGCAGGGCGTAAAGGGCGAGAATGCCTCCTTCGCCATTGTTGTCAGCTCGCAGAGCCACGCATACATATTTGATGGTGGTCTGTAGGGTAAGTGTCCAGATGATGCAGGACAATGCGCCCAGTATGGTGCTCTCGTTGATGGTTTCGCCTGTATGGAGAATGGCCTTCATCACATATAGGGGTGATGTTCCGATGTCGCCAAACACGATGCCTA
>UQPD01000124.1 GCA_900542795.1 uncultured Prevotella sp.
GTATAACTACAATGATTAATCTATCTACAATTTTTGATTTCCTGAAGTATTGCCTGGGGGCAAAGGTTGATATGAGCAGGGTGGTTGCTGGGATGGACTGGCAACTGCTGTATGAGTTTGCTTCGAAGCAGGCATTGCTTGGATTTTGTTTTGATGGTATTGAACGACTGGGGAAGGAGTTTCCTGAGGAGTTGAAGCAGAATCCGATAAGAAGGGATGTGCTGATGGTATGGATGGCTAAGGCGCAGCAGATTCGCAGGATGAATATGAATGTGAATGGGGTGGCTGCTAAGGTGTATAGACAACTGACGCAGGATGGTATGGCATGCTGCATATTGAAAGGGCAGGGGAATGCTCTGATGTATGGGAATCCTTATTCGCGTAATCCTGGAGATGTGGATGTATGGCTGAATGCTACCAGGGAGGAAATAATGGAGTATGGAAGAAGGAATTTCGACTTGGAGGATGATATTAGGTATCAGCATCTGGAGACTACGGTGGATGGGGTACCTGTGGAGTTGCATTTTACTCCTGCAGTGATGAATTGTCTGGTGTATAGTGGAAGACTGCAGAAGTGGTTTAGGAGGAATGCGGACTTGCAGTGCTCGAATGTGGTTAGCTTGCCTGATGGGGCTGGCGAGATTGCTGTGCCTACAACGGCGTTTAATGTGGTTTATCAGCTGACGCATCTGTATCATCATTTCTTTGATGAGGGTATTGGATTGAGGCAGATGGTGGACTACTACTATGTTTTAGTGAAGAATGAAGAGGGACGGGTGAAGAATCTAACGGCATTGCAGCGAGACCTGAAGCATTTGGGTTTGTGGAAGTTTGCTGGGGCTGTGATGTATGTGATGCATGTGGCTCTGGGTTTGCCTGAGGAGAGGATGATAAGACCGATGGATGTGAAGCGTGGAGAGTTGCTGCTGTCTGAGATTATGAATGGTGGCAACTTTGGTAGGCACTATACTAAATATGGGGAGTTTACTAAGCAGAGCATGGGTAAGAAGTATTTCTTGAAGATATGGAGGAATATGCATTTCGTGAGGTATTATCCTGCTGAGGCTCTGAGTGAACCGATATTTAGGACGTGGCACTTCTTCTGGAGGAAAAGACAGAAAAGGTAAAAGAGTAAAAAGGTAAAAGAGTAAAAAGGTAAATTAGGCTACGCTTTGCGGGAGGAACGGGAATGGATATAACTGCAGGGTAGGGGGTAAAAAAAGAAGCGGTTAAGAGTTGAAGAACTCTTAACCGCTTTTAAGTACCCAGAGCCGGGGTCGAACCGGCACGGGTTGCCCCACTGGTGTTTGAGACCAGCGCGTCTACCGATTCCGCCATCTGGGCTGCTTGCGTCCCTCTTAGGGGCTTAAAGCGGTGCAAAGATAGAGAGTTTTATTGATACCACCAAATTATTCCACAAAAAAAATCATTTTTATCCCGTTTTTTGTGCTTTGAAACCTCTTTCAAGGTGGTTCTTAGATGATTTTTGAAGGGGATGCGGATTTTATTGATCACATTTTAGAAAGAAATAAAACGAAGGATATAACCCGAAATTATTGCACCCATACACAAAACGAAATGTCGCAAGCTTTTCTTTTAAAAAACTTGCGACATTTCGTTTTATTAGGCATCTACATTGGCATAGATGGCATTCTTTTCGATAAACTCACGACGGGGACCAACATCGTCACCCATGAGCATAGAGAATACATAGTCAGCGTCAGCTGCATTCTCAAGCGATACCTGCTTCAACAAACGGGTTTCAGGACTCATGGTCGTGCTCCATAGTTCCTCAGGGTTCATCTCACCAAGACCTTTGTAACGCTGGGTCTTGATACTGCCTTCGGTACCATCGCCATACTTATCCATAAATACCTGACGATCGCGGTCGTTATAGCAATACTCAGAAACCTTGCCCTTTGTACACTTGTAAAGGGGCGGCATGGCAATGTAGAGATAACCATCCTGAATAATCTGAGGCATATAACGGTAGAAGAGCGTCATAATCAAAGTGGCAATGTGCTGACCATCGACATCGGCATCCGCCATGATAATTACCTTGTGATAACGCAACTTGTCGAGGTTGGCTTCCTTTGAATCTTCGCCCATACCAAAGCGAATGCCCAAAGCCTGAATGATATTATTTACCTCATCGCTCTCAAAAGCCTTGTGCCACATCGCCTTCTCAACATTCAAAATCTTACCACGTAAGGGAAGAATAGCTTGTGTGGCACGGCTACGACCTTGTTTAGCAGAACCACCTGCCGAGTCACCCTCGACAAGGAAGAGCTCGCAAATAGAAGGATCCTTTGCAGAACAGTCAGCCAATTTACCAGGTAAACCACCTCCCGAAAGCGGACTCTTACGTTGCACACTCTCACGTGCCTTGCGAGCTGCGATACGTGCTGTTGCTGCAAGAATCACCTTATCGACAATGAGTTTTGCCTCTTTAGGATGTTCTTCAAGATAGTTGGTGAGCGCCTCGCCCACTGCTTGGTTTACAGCACCTGTCACCTCAGAGTTACCGAGTTTGGTTTTAGTCTGTCCCTCGAACTGTGGTTCTGCAACCTTCACAGAGATTACAGCCGTAAGTCCTTCGCGGAAGTCCTCGCCCGAAATTTCCACCTTAGCCTTTTCAATTTGCTTACCCGCAGTTTCTTCGGCATACTTTTTCAGTACACGTGTCACTGCTTGGCGGAAACCTACGAGGTGCGTACCACCTTCAATGGTGTTGATATTGTTGACGTAAGAATGAATATTTTCGCTATACGAAGTGTTATACATGATAGCCACTTCGATGGGGATGTTATTCTTCTCGGTGTTGAGATAGATAACATCGTTAAAGAGGTGCTGACGCGAAGAGTCGATGTAACGCACAAACTCGCGCAAGCCGAGGTCTGAATGGAAGACATCACAACGTGTTTTACCCTCTTCGTCAGGACGTTCGTCTGTGAGTGTGATGGTAATACCTGCGTTCAAATAAGCCAACTCGCGCATGCGGTTAGCTAAGATTTCGTATTTATAAGTTGTGGTAGTGAAAATGGTTGGATCGGGCCAGAAGTGCTGACGCGTACCACGAATGTTTGTCTCGCCCACAACCTCTACAGGTGCCTGTGGATGTCCCTTGGCATACTCTTGACGGTAGATTTTACCATCGCGGAATACCTTTGAAACCATCTTCGTAGAAAGTGCATTCACACAGCTTACGCCCACGCCGTGCAAACCACCCGACACTTTATAAGAGCCTTTATCGAACTTACCACCCGCATGAAGCACGGTCATAACCACCTCGAGTGCGGAACGATGTTCTTTGGGGTGCATGTCAACGGGAATACCGCGACCATTATCTTGCACAATGATAGAGTTATCGGTGCAGATGGTTACCTCGATATGTGTGCAATATCCCGCAAGGGCTTCATCGATAGAGTTGTCTACGGTTTCGTAAACAAGGTGATGGAGACCTTTTTCGCTGATATCGCCAATGTACATGGCAGGACGTTTGCGCACGGCTTCCAATCCTTCGAGCACCTGAATGTTACTGGCGCTATAATTGGCAGCAGTGCCTTTCTTTTCTATATCTTCCATAAAGGGTTTTGTGTAGTTTTCTGTTTGAATCGGTGGGTCAAAATGTACTTTGACGCACAATAGTGCAAAGATACTTATTTTTTTGGAGATGGGTAAGTAAAAAATAAGAAAAAGAGAGATTGGAAACGTAAGAAAAAGAACAAAAAAAGGTGCACCCCAAAGGAGTGCACCCTAATGAAATTATGTAAGTTAGCTAAAAGCTACAAACTTACTTAACGAGAACCTTCTGACCACCGATGATGTAGAGACCAGCGGGGAGGTTCTTAGCAGCGTTAACGCTCTTCACGTTCTTGCGAACGAGTGTACCGTCGATGCTGTAAACGTCAACTACTGAAGGAATGATAACAACATCAGCCTGGTTGATACCAGTCAATGTTTCAGCCTTACCACTAATAGCGATTTCAGCATCACCTTCTTCGTCAGTTTCGGGAACATAACCGAAGTAACCGCTGTTAACACCAATAGTAACAGTAGCACCCTTAGCAGGAGTCTTCACTGTACCATCGAGGTAAGAATGGTGAGAAGTGATGTCCTTAGTATCGCAGATAGTACCGAAGAGACCAGTAGCTTCCTTCACTTCGAAGTTGTAAGCAGCTTCAGTAAGAGCACCGTGTGCAATTACCTGAGCGAAACCTACAGTTTTGTTATCGGGATTACCAACGCAAGGTTGGATACCAGCTACGTTGTATACGAACGGAGTACCAGCGGGAACAGCAACTTCACCAGGCATTGCTTCGCTGAAAGTAAGAACGAGCTTGTTGTCAGCATTAACACCTACGATGTTGAGCGGTTCGATGTCGCCATCGTATTCAATGTCAACGGGGAATGTACCGATGTACATCTGCTCTGTCTTGCGGTTGTCGAGAAGGAATGCGTTAGCAATTTCGCTTTCCTTAACCTCATTGATAGACCAGTTAGAGTTAGGATCGGCAGGATCCTTCCAAGTTACGACCTTGCTCCATGCGCCCTTAGCGTTCATGTACTGAGTTACACCGTCAACTTCACCAGCATTGAAACGGAATGTGTTAGCCTCGATACCTTCAACACTGAGTGCGAAAGGTTCTGTAGACTGAGAAATCTCACCATCCTTAGCTACGAGGTACATACCAGTAGCTACGTTGCGGAATTCAATCTTACCACCTTCAGAAGCTACAGCCTTCCATACCAAACGAGCATCCTGGCTGATAGTTACAGAATCTGAAAGATCGCTGAGGTCAGCATCTTCGCTTGTAATCTGGTCAGAACCATTCATACGAATGAGGAATACACCACCTGAAACAGAGTTTTTGCTAGTTACCTCAGTGCTATTGTTCTTAGAGTAAACAACTGCACCATTCTGAGTACCTGTGAAGTCACCAGCACCACCACCGAGCTTCTTAGAAGCACTGCGGATTACATAGTACTTACCAGCAGCGGGGAGAGAGATAGAAGACTTGAATGCAGCGAGTGCATTGTTAATAGCGTTAACAGCATCGTTGATAGCCTTCAAAGAAACTTCGTTGAATTCCTTGTACTGTTCGAGAACAGCATTCAATTTAGCGCTTTCTGCTTCAGGATACTGAGCGAGTTCAGGACCGATGAGGTTCTTAGTCTTAACCTGATCAAGGAAAGTCTTGGCAGCAGTGTAAGCCTTAGTTACGCGTGAAGGATCGGGGTAGTTAGCCTGGAATTCTTCGTAAGCAGCGTTCAAAGCATCAATCTGAGCCTGAGTAGCCTTACCTGCATTGAGTTCAGCCTCAGCCTTAGTAGCTTCGCCTTCGAGCTTAGCAAGAACAGCTTCAGGAACTTCGTTGAATTCACGAGTCTTAGTGCTTGTAACGTTGTCAGCTGCCCAGAGGTTCAACTCAGAAACAGCCCAGAAGCCATGACCAGAGTTAGTCTTAATAGCAGCGAGCTTGATGTACTTGTATGCACCATCGAGTGCACATGAAGCAATACCTACAGCGGGTTTGCGTACAGTACCATTCTCCATAGCTACTTCGATAGAGTCAGTAAAGTCTACTGAAGAGATTCCCTGGAGTTTCCAAGTAGCTTCGTCAGGAGTATTAGCGTCGAAGTCGTTCGAACCGTAGATAGCAAATACGGTGGGGAAGTCGTTCATAGTGCTGAGACGCTTAGCAAACTTCACGTCAACACCACCAGAGATAGGCTCATCGAGCGTAGCAACCAAGAAGTGGTTGTTATTGAGAGAAGGAGTGAAAGCGCCAGCGTGCCAGTCTGTGTGGAAGAATGAAGAAGCATCGTTGAGCACGTTGTCAGTAAGAGCGTCCAAAGAACCTTCTTGAGAATCTTGCTTGTTGCAGTACCACTGAGCAGCGTCCTTCACCAAAGCGCGTTCGTCATCGGCTGAGAAAGTTGCATCGTGGTTGGTACCACCTTCAGAAGTTGTGGTGTAACCATTAGCAATAGCAATCTTAACAGTGTTGTAAGCATTTGCCAAATTATCGTTCAAAGCATTCTGAATAGCCTGCTTCTTCATTTCATCAATCTTCTCAGCAGTCAAACCTGCGATAGGAGTGAAGTAGAAGTTGTTGTTCTCTGCAGCAGAAGCGTTCCAACCCATTACTGCCTTGTCGTTGAACTTAGCGTGGAACTGCTTTTGACCATTACCACCAACGGTAGCTTCCATAGAAGTGAAAGTGAAAGTCTTATTGGTGTTACCTTCTGCAGGAGCAGCAGTACCAAATTCAACCTTTACCTTACCATCTTCACGAAGTGTGAAACCGAAGCCATCGTCAACACCTGCTACAGCAGCCTTCACACCACTGATAGACTTACCGCTTAATGCATTAGTCATAACCAAAGCGTTGTCAGTATCTCTGTCAGCATCAATGCGCCAGATGTACTTCACATCGTTCAAAGTAGGTTCTGCAGGACGAGCGTAGTTCGTGTTTGAAGAGTAAACGAAGTCTACACCATTCACCTCTTGAGAGTAGAGTGTACGATTGCTCATGTTATGGATGTAGTAGTAACCAGGCTTGAAGCCGTTCATACCCTTAGTTTTAAGAGCTTCCATAGCCTCCACCAAACGATCTACGAGTGCCTGAGCGGCAGCATCATCGAGTGTGTAGTTGTTGATAGCAGCCTGGAATTCATCGTATACCTTCTTAGCAGCATCATAGTAAGTCTGGTTGTAAGTACCGATTTCAGTACCTACAGGATAGAGGCCTTCGAGCGTAGAGCCACCAGCGAAATAGTATTCGTTGTAGTTAAGGAGCAAATCCTTACCCTTTACCTTTTCTGCACCATAGATATGCCATACGTTGGTATCTTGGTAGATTGAATAGAAGGGCTTGCCAAGGTGACCAAGGAACTGAACTGAAGTTACACCACCCTCACGAGGAATAAGCTCAGCACGAGTCAAAACGAAACCTTCGAATGAGAGGTCGTTCTCGTTGTTATTACCTTGAGTAGCATAATCGCGAGCACTCTTGTCATTCTCTGTCTGGAAGGGGCAAACTACGAGTTCGATAGCCTGTGCCTTGTCAGCAGTAAGACCTGTGGGATCGTCCCAACCTTCTTTGGGAGCATCTGAAGAATCTTCATTATCCATAGGAATAACGTAGTCTTCGAAATACTTGCCAGAAGCTACATGCTTGAGGTAGTAAGTGGGGTGACCATCAGCAGAGGTCTTGCCCGTTGCCTCGAAGCGGAAAACGTTTTCATTGCTAACAGTTGTGGTGTAAGCACCTGTACCTGCAGCAAAACCGGTACCATGATAACCAACTGAATTCAAGAAGATGTCTTGACTTACTACTTGATCTACAGTAGTAAGCAATTCACCCTGCTGAATGTCTTGGGCCATAGCTCCGGTAACTCCTGCTACCATGAGCAGGAGCAATGAAAGGATGTGATTGTAAAACCTTTTCATTTACGTGAGTTATTAAAGTTAAACATAGGATTAAGATCGAATTAAAATAGAGGTGCATTGAACCCTCTTTTCTATAATAAGGAGCCTATGCTCCACATTACGGGGCAAAGATAACGCTTTATTTTACAATGAAGCAATGTTTTTGCCAAACTTTTTTTGCATTTTAATTGTTTTATGTTTTTTAGTTGCAAAGATGAGTATGCAAAGAAACCATATTTGTGCAAAAATCGTGATTTGTAGTGACACTTTTGGGAGAACTTGTATAAAACTGTGTCTGATTATTTGTGTAAGATTAATTAAGGTTTAGGATTCAGCCAAGACGCCCTGAAAGGGCAACAGCGCCCAGCCCAGGGCAAGCGAAGCGACACCCTGGGTTACGGATTG
>UQPD01000125.1 GCA_900542795.1 uncultured Prevotella sp.
ATTAAATGGGCAAGTATTACCATATTAAATGGCAAAGTAATACTATAATACTTTGCGAAGATATATTGTGCTTCAAAAAAATAACTTGTGCAGAATGTGTGTGATGAAAACTTGTTATCGCTAAAGAACACCCGATAAAAGTTGTACAGGTTATTTTTTACACATTACTAAATAGCTAAAAAACCGCCCCCTTACATAAAGTAAGGAGACGGTCATAAACTATTAACCTATATTATGAAACCAATTACTTTTTCTTATTGTCTTTTTTGCTATCCTTGCTTGCTTTGGGGTCTGAGAGTTCTACAGCAAACGACTTATTGATACCCGTTTGTGTTTTAGCTCGAATCCAAAGAACACGATCTGTACTTAAATTAGCAGCCTTTACAGCCTCATCAAAGTCGGTAGTAGTGCGCATTTCACGGTCATTCACCTTCATGATGATAAGTCCCTTTGTCATGCCAGCTGCTTTAAGTTTACCCTCGCGAATAGCCGAAATCATCAAACCATAAGAAAGGTTGAGTTCCTGCTTTTCATCGTTGGTCAAAGGACGCAAGGCTGCACCCATAGCATCTGTATCGAGTGCCTGAACAGCTGTTGTAGTGCCTTGAATATTGCGTAAGGTCAATGTAGCAGTACGCTGTTTCTTTTCACGAAGATAAGTCACCGTAATCTTGTCGCCTGGACGATGATTAGTAAGCAACTCTTGCAACTCACCAAACTTTGAAATTTTCTTACCATCAACAGAGATTATAACGTCACCCTCTTTTAGTCCGCCTTCGGCTGCAGCACCATCAGCGCTTACCTCAGCTACATAAATACCATTTACAGTACCTAAATCGGGGTTCTTACCCTTATCCTTTTGCTTATCGATGTAGTTGCTCACGTCAGTACCTGAGATACCTAACAACGCACGCTGCACAGTACCAAACTTCTTCAAGTCGGCTACTACCTTATTCATAATAGCAGTAGGAATGGCAAAACCATAACCCGAGAACGAGCCTGTTTGCGAATAAAGCATAGCGTTAATGCCCACTAACTCGCCATGTGCATTCACCAAAGCACCCCCCGAATTACCTGGATTGATAGCCGCATCAGTCTGAATAAAACTATCGATACTGCCTGGAGTTGCATTAAGCGAACGAGCCTTAGCACTGACAATACCAGCGGTTACGGTAGAAGTCAAACTAAAAGGATTACCGATAGCCAATACCCATTCACCAAGTTTTAATTTATCAGAGTCACCAATCTTAATAGCGGGTAAACCCTTGGCTTCAATTTTAATCAATGCTAAGTCTGTTGACTTATCCGTACCAATGATACGCGCTTTAAATTCACGATTATCATTCAATTTAACGGTCATTTCGTCGGCATCTTCCACCACATGATTATTAGTTACGATGTAACCATCTTCGGTCAGAATAACGCCTGAACCTGCACCCTGACGTTTAGGAGTTTGAATTTGTCGTTGTTGTCTACCACTATTTCCACGACCAAAGAAATCGCCAAAGAAATCGTCGAAGCCAAACGGATCAGAATACTCAACGGTTTGGGTCTTACTATTCGTAGTTACCTTTATATATACCACCGAGTTAACAGCATTCTCAGCAGCGTATGTCAAGTCTGTAGGATTTGCAGGAACAGCAGTAGCTGCCATTGCGGGAGTTTGCAAACCTAATGTGAGGGCCAAAGCCCATAAGGGAAGATATTTGCGTATCATATTGTTTTTGTTGTTTTGTCTGTTGCAAAAATACTAACTCTACACTAGTTCGTACACCCTATTGTTTAAAAATAGCGCGACATTGCGCTCTTTTAACACGAAAATACTAACTAAGTGTTCAAATCAACAACTAAAGAAGCATTATACGGCTCAATCAAGCCAATGTGTTAAATTCAAAAAAGTTCATATAAAGCGGAAGCATACAAAAAAGTACAATGCACGACAAACCATAAGGTCCATCGTGCATTGTACACATTATATATATATTACCCATTAAAATCAAAGCACCCCCTTGCCGCTTCGCATCATCTCTTGTGTAGAGCGTAGTGGTTTTTCTGTTACTTCAAAAGTAAAAGCATCTGAGGAACCTTGCACCTTGATGTTTTTGTATTGTGGCTGTGCTCCCATCATTTGATCGAAAAAGTCGGGCATACTAATCACCTTTTGCAACGTTGCCTTAAATTTTTGTGTAGGAATTACGAACTTACCCGTACGTGTTGGAGCTACAACATATTGATTCCACACCAAAGTGTAATAAACGTGCTGTCCCTCACGGGTACGCCCTGCCGTAGCATTGCGATTGATATTCAGTTTACGCGTATTACACTTTCCTTTCACCTCAAACTCCGTAGAGCATTCAGCTTTAGCTATAGGAGATGTGGCGTAAAGCACCACCGACACCAACATACTGTCGCCTGCATAAATTACATCGCGGTCAGGAATAATGCGAGCAAAAAATTGCTCATTGTTCGCAGCACGCACTTGAAATGTTAACACAACTACGAACAAGGTGAATAATAAACGTTTCATCATTCTGCTACATTATTTGTAGGGTATTCAGACTGTTGCGATTGGTGTTCTTCCTCAATATCATTGAGCCAAGCATCGCTACTTGCATCAGAAGGCATGCGCCAATCACCACGTGGACTTAGAGAACAACTACCCACTTTAGGACCATCGGGCAAACAAGAACGTTTGAATTGCTGCGTAAAGAAACGACGGAAGAAAGTGCGAAGCCACTTTAATATTACCTCATCCGCAAAAGCAGTTCCATTGCCCGAACCATCAAAGGCTCGTTGAGCAAGATAATGAATCTTCTGCGGTCGGAAACCATAACGCAAGGTATAATACAAGAAGAAATCGTGCAACTCATAAGGTCCCACCAAATCTTCTGTCACCTGCTTAATGTTGCCATTTTCGTCGGCAGGGATAAGTTCAGGACTAATTGGCGTATCTACAATGTCGAGCAATGTGGCACAAGTGGCTTGGTCTGCCATGTTACGTGCCGCCCAACTTACGAGATGCTTCACCAATGTTTTAGGAATTGATGCATTAACGCCATACATACTCATATGGTCTCCATTGTAAGTAGCCCAACCTAAAGCTAATTCACTCAAGTCGCCCGTGCCCACAACAAAGCCACCCATTTGTCCTGCCACATCCATTAAGATTTGTGTGCGTTCGCGTGCTTGTGAATTTTCGTAAGTAAGGTCGTGAACATTGATGTCATGCCCCAAATCTTTAAAATGCTGCGTTACAGCAGGCACAATGCTAATTTCGCGTATGGTTACACCCAACTGTTCCATTAAGTTCATGGCATTAGTATAGGTGCGATCTGTAGTACCAAAGCCAGGCATCGTTACACCCACAATACCCTTGCGATTGCGTTCCAAACGGTCAAAGGCATGCACAGCTACCAATAGGGCTAAAGTAGAATCTAAGCCACCGCTAATACCAACTACCACAGTCTTGGCATGCGTGTGTTCTATACGACGCGCAAGAGCTTCGCTCTGAATACTCACTATTTCCTCGCAGCGTTCGTCAAGTTCTGCCCCTTCTGGCACAAACGGATGTGCATCAACAAAGCGCGACAAGTTAAAAGGTACATTACTTGAGAAAGGTTCAAGTTCCACCTCTCTTATGTGCTTAATACCTTCAACATTTACAGCACTAGCAAAAGTTGTGTTTACACGACGTTCAGCACGTAAACGCTCCACATCTATTTCACTGCATACCATTTGTTCGTGCATAGCAAAACGTTTTGCTTCAGCAAGCAACGTGCCATTTTCGGCAATATAAGCACGTCCACTAAACACTAAGTCTTGTGTACTCTCACCATACCCACAACCTGCATACACATAACCTGCAATGAGGCGTGCGCTTTGGTTTACCACCAAGTTACGTAAATAGCCAGCTTTGCCAATGAGTTCATTGCTTGCACTAAGGTTAAACACAATATCAGCTCCAGCCAAAGCTAAATGATTGCTTGGTGGAACGGGTGCCCACAAATCTTCGCAAATTTCAATACCAAAGGTGCAATGCGAGGTAGAGAAAAGGATGTTGCGCGTAAGAGGGACGGTTTGCCCACAAAAGCGCAATTCTGCATCATCGCCTAACACTTGGGCCGAAGTAAACCAACGTTTTTCGTAAAATTCTTTATAATTAGGAATATACGTTTTAGGAACGAGACCATGAATTTTTCCGCGTTGAATAACAGCTGCGCAGTTAAAGAGCATGCTATTATAAACAATAGGCACGCCTACCAAAGCCGTTACATTGAGATTAAGGCTAAATTCCATGAGTTTAAGCAGCGAGGCTTCAGCCTCATCAAGCAAAATCTGCTGCTGAAACAAGTCCTGACAAGTGTAAGCAGTGATGGCAAGTTCGGGCAGACAAAGTATTTCAATGCCTTGTCCTTCAGCCGTTGCCATCATTCCTTCAATTTGCTGTATATTAAAAGCACAATCGGCAACCTTCACCGAAGGGATGGCCGCCGCTACTTTAATAAAACCGTTTTGCATAAGACGTTTATCTATATATATAAGGTGTGTGTGCTACAAATGTTTAGTCAAAGTGAAAGCATTTTAAGCACCACGTTTGTATGCGTAAGTGCATAAAAACGGCTGTACCAGTGATGTGATGAAACTCCGAGCGAAATAAGATTTGAGTTCCAGTAAGTCTCTGTAATCCGACCCTACGCAAGCGCATATCGGCACGCCATTAAAATACTGGTATGTCTCGGTTTTCAAGTAATTATTGATGAGTATCCCAATCTAACCGGTACAGCCTTATGTTTTTTTGAATTATGTTGCAAATATACAATCATCTACTTTCACCTCCAAAACTTTTTGCGCATTTTTTTTAGTAAAAAAAGTTTTTTACACTTTTATCTAAAAAAGCCTTCTTATCTCATTTTTTTATGCTAAGTTTACCGCCAATATCGTGCTTTTCAAAAAAGCACTTTTTTTAAGAAATTCCCCTTTATTTTTCAACCCATTATTAAGAATGGTACCATGAAGCACCTCCACTTCTATATAGAATACAACACAGCAAACGGTGATTTTCCCGAAATTGCTTACTCTATTGATGGCAACGACTTAAACTTTTGTTCTCTATCAACCAATGACAACCAACATTGGTACGTATGTATTGAGGCACCCGATGCAAGCAAACACATCCGTTATGCTTACCAAATAAAAAACAGACAAGAGCAAGTTATAAGAACCGAAAACAACAGTTGGCGTTTCTTTTTGTTTAACCACCGCACCAACCTCTGCTTTTTCGATGCTTGGACAGAACAAGCGTTAAACAGCATCTATCATCGCTCAGCTTTCGAGAAAAGCATTTTGGCTCCTCGCGGTGGCGAAAAGCTACACATGGACTTGTTTACATCTCCTTGTTTGCTACTGCTGCATGCACTACCTCCTACCGAAGGAATGAAGTGGGCTGTAGTAGGTAGCACACGTAACTTTGGCGAGTGGAACGAACGCAAAGCACGCTTGTTGCAACGAACTGGCACTTACGAATGGGCTTTACCCCTTACACGTGAAGATTTTGAACAAGGTGTTGAATACAAATACATCATGGTGGGAGCCGACGAAAGCTATACTGCCATTTGGGAAGAAGGTGGCAACCGCCAAATCTGTGCCCAGCCCTATCCACAAACAGCCTCAGCTATCCGGCAAGACGAAATGCCACGCATCACACTCAAGCATTGGAAAGGTGCTGGCTGTGTTGTACCCGTTTTTTCACTGCGTAGTGAGGGAAGTATGGGCGTAGGCGACTTTGGCGACTTACGCAAAATGGTGAGATGGGCTTCAGAAACGGGCATGAAAGCCGTACAACTTTTACCCATAAACGACACCACACGCTCTGGCAGTTGGCACGACTCTTACCCCTACAATGGTATCTCTGTTTTTGCCCTTCACCCACTTTACCTTGACTTACGCGAATGGCGCGACACAAAAGCCTTTAAAGCGGTTAAAGAAGAAGGAACGAAGCTCAACGCATTGCCCGCACTCGACTACGAACAGACGTTTAAACTGAAAATGACTTTTGCACACGCTTTATATAAGGAGTGCGGTGCTAAAATCTGCATGACGCATGACTATAAAGTGTTTGTAAACGACAATACACATTGGCTCCCCGCTTACACGGCTTTTTCAGCCTTACGCGACTTTTATCATACAGCCGATTTCCGCTCATGGCCCCAAAACTGTACTTTTAGCAATATCGAGCAGATAGAAGAAGCTCACCCCGAGCTTACTACCACACGTACATTCTATGCTTGGCTGCAATTTTTGCTTCACCGTCAAATGCTCTGCGTACATAACGAGGCACGCGCATTAGGAGTCATCTTAAAAGGCGACATTCCCATAGGCATTAGTCGCGACAGTGTGCCTGCATGGGTTGATGGACATTTGTTCCACTTCAACGGACAGGCAGGTGCTCCGCCCGATGCCTTTGCTACTCACGGACAGAACTGGGGCTTTCCTACTTACAACTGGGATGAGATGGCAAAAGATGGTTACCAATGGTGGCGTTCTCGTTTGCAACACATGGAACAATATTTCGATGCCTATCGCATTGACCATGTGTTAGGTTTCTTCCGCATTTGGGAGGTGCCATCCAATCAAATTTATGGTCTGCTCGGTCAATTCCGTCCTGCCCTACCCTTTACTCAAAACGAAATTCACGATTGGGGATTTCAAGCGAACGTTGAAGCATACAGTGTACCACGTGTTTCTGACGAACAAATGCAACAATTTGTTGAAGAAACTGGTGATGCCAACTTTGCAGCACACTATTTTGACAAAGACGCATACGGCTATGTGTTAAAAACAACTTACCGCAGTCAGCGCAAAGTTGAACAGATATTGCCCGAAGGAAAAATTCGTCAGTTACTCTTCAACATTGCTTGCGAGGTTCTCTTTGTACGCGATGCATCTCGCCCCGAACTTTTCCATCCACGTGTTTCAGCACAACTCACACAAATATTTCAACAACTCTCGGCTCACGACCGCGAAGTGTTTAACCGCTTACACGACCATTTCTTCTACGAACGCAATAATCAGTTCTGGGCAGACGAGGCTATGAAGAAGATACCTGCCGTGACCCAAAGTCCCGACACGCTTTCATCTTCCCTTCAACTCTACCCCATAGGTGGTCAAGGCATGTTAGCATGTGCCGAAGACTTAGGCATGGTACCTGCATCCGTAAAAGGTGTGCTCGATCGTCTACGCATTCTCTCACTCGAAATTCAGCGCATGCCTAAAGAATATGGTGTACGTTTTGGCAATCCCGCCCATAATCCTTATCTATCGGTTGCAACCATTGCCACACACGACATGCCTCCCTTGCGTTTGTGGTGGACCGAAAGTAACGAACAGACACAAGCCTTTTGGCACGAAGCATTGCACCACACAAGTGAAGTGCCAGCCGAAGCTACGCCTGCTGTGTGCGAAGAGATTATTAACCAACACCTACAATCTCCCTCCATGCTTTGCTTATTGGCATTACAAGATTGGCTTGCCATATCTCAACAACTGCGTTCGCCACATCCTGAGCAAGAACAAATCAACGTACCCTCTAACCCCAATCAATATTGGCAATACCGCATGCACCTCACCATCGAAAACCTTATTCAAGCTACAGGTTTCAACGATAAGGTGCGCGATATGATTAAAATGGGAGATAGATAATTCTTTTAAAGAAAAAATTGTTTCGGATTTAGAATCTGTGAGTAAAGATTCTAAATCCGAAACATTCGTTTTAGGGTGGTTCTAATAATTCTGATAAGTCGATTTGTACCCTATCGTATGTGTATT
>UQPD01000126.1 GCA_900542795.1 uncultured Prevotella sp.
GCCCTGGGCTAGGCGCTTTTGGGCTTTCAGCCCGTGCATTATCGGCTGCACCTCAGCAATTCAAGCAAGCTTGATTGTATTCGACTTGCACGATAAAGCCCGCCTGACTAAATACGAAACTTAAATAGCTTATCGTAAATCGAGTTCGGGAAGTACATAGCCTGCTCCACCAAACTTGTCGATGATAAAGAGTACGTAGCGAATGTCTACGTTGATGCAACGCTGCAAACGAGGGTTGAACTTAAGGTCGCCCGAAAGACTCTCAATGTTTCCATCGAAGGCTAAACCAATGAGTTCGCCCTTAGCATTGAGCACACCTGAACCCGAATTACCACCTGTAATATCGTTGTTTGAAAGGAAGCAAGCAGGTAACTTGCCATCTTCGCGTGCATAACGACCAAAGTCTTTTGCCTCATAAAGTTTACGCAAACGTTCGTTGATGAAATAGTCGCTTTCGGTGCTGCTTTCTTTCTCGAACATGCCATCGAGCACGGTACGCCAATTGTAGTGTACACCATCGCGCGGGTCAAGATCCTTAACATGACCGTATGTCATGCGGAGGGTAAAGTTGGCATCGGGTGCCTTTGCCCAATTGTACATCTCGCACAAACCACGTACGTAGATTTTATCGAGTTCTTTGCGCTGTGCGTTATATGCCTGAAGCGTTTTTGCCAATTTTTCTTGATAAGCTACCAAATCGGTAGTTTGCAAATAGAGTGGGTCGTTCTTTAAAATCTTTGCATCGTTCTTTGCCAAGGCATTTGCCAACTTGGTGCTGTCTGCAAAGATGGTGTTGTTGTAAATGTCATCGATAACGGCCTCCACCTTTTGCTTGCCATTGAGATAAGCAGGCTGAAGATCCTTGAGCTTGCGACCTTGGAGGAAGTAAGGGGTGAGCAGTTTTACCTTGCCACAATCGATTGCCATGTTGACATTCTTGATGTTGTTTTGGCAATATGCAACAAGGGCAGCCTTAGCTGCTTCAATGTTCTTTTGCTTGTTCGATTGAAGGGCTTTTTCGTAGGCATTAACCAATGAGGGACGCACCCAAAGGGCTTGATCTTGCAAAGCGATGCGATAGAGCGTCATGTCGTGGAGGGTATCGGCATAAGTTTGGCAGAGTTTTTCGATACGTTCAATAATATCCTTGTATTCTGCCTTGCCACTCTGTGCAGCAAACTGACGGAAACGTGCTTCTTCGTCCTTCTTTTCGTCGATGAGGTGTTCTTTTTCAACAGCTTCGTTCATACCGCCAAAATTCTTCACGGTGTTACCCCATGAAGCATACTCATCTTCGAGCAAAAGGCGCTTTTCGTCGCTCTGATCCATGAGTTCCTTGTAGTACTTTAACAAGGGGTTGCCTGCCAAGATGATGGGAGCATTGGTTGACTCACAACGCAATTTCACTTCGGCTGCTGTGAGATAGCGAGTGGTGGTTCCGGGGAAGCCCATAATCATGGTGTAATCACCTTGATTCATGCCCTTGAGCGAAATGGGAAGGTATTTTTTGAGCTTAAGGGGTACATTGTCTTTACTATAAGGTGCGGGTTGTCCGTTTTTGTCGGCATAGATACGGAACATGCAGAAGTCTGCATTGTGGCGGGGCCACATCCAGTTGTCGGAGTTACCACCAAACTGGCCAATGTTGTAGGGAGGATTGGCTACAAGGCGAATGTCTTGGTACTTCTGTTCAAAGAAAATGTAGAATTGGTTGCCACCGAAGTAGGGCACGATGCGAGCGGTCATGCCTTTGAGTTTGGCAAACTCACTCTTTTTGAGCATTTTTTGGGCAATGGGTTCCAAGAAACCAATGCTTTGACGTGTGTATTCATCGGCATGTTTCTTAACAGCTTCGGCATTAACTTGTGCAGTAACATCGGTAATGCGCTTTACAAAAGTAAAGGTGAGACTGGCTGGCGTACGGAGTTCTTCGCTACGGTTGTGTGCAAAGTAACCATCCTTCATGTAGTCGTGACCAATGCCACTCATCTCGTGTACGTAGCTAAAACCGCAGTGGTGATTGGTGAGAATAAGACCTTCGGGACTTACTACTTCGCCTGTACAACCGCCACCAAAGATGCCAATGCAATCGCGCAATGAAGGGGCTGTTTCACTATAAAGGGCTGTTGCGGGCAGTTGCAAGCCAGCCTTACGCAGCGAATCTTCAAGATGCTGCTGCTTCATGAGTTTAAGCAACCACATACCTTCGTCGGCATGGGCAGCAGTGAAGCCCATAAAAAGGGCTGCACAAAGGGTAAAAAACTTCTTCATGTTATGGAGTTTGTGTTTGTGGGGGCAAAATTACAATTTTTTTAGGGGATGAGTGGCAAGATAGGAAGTAAGTAACAATAAAATATAACTTGCGCAGAATTTGATAATAGCTTGCTATCATCAAATAGCTGCGCAAGTTATTCGTTTTTTGGTCATAAATGTCCATAAATGAGCCATAAATGTTCATAAATTATTATTATTGAATTTCCATAAATAAACCCCTTTCGGGGTTGGGCTAGCGCGTGAAGCATTGTTTAGTCATAAATATCCATCAATGAGCCATAAATTTTCCATAAATCTCTCGCACTAACCCAAACCCCGAAAGGGGTTATTTATGGAAATTCAAAAATCCCAAACTGTATGCAACAAAAAATCCCCACTCCATTGAGAAACAGAGTGAGGATGAACAAAATAGTTTTTGTGTATGCGGAAATTACTTCTTGAAGTAACGGTTGTAAAGACCTTCGAAGCCACGACCATGACGAGCTTCGTCACGAGCCATTTCATGAACGGTATCGTGAATAGCATCGAGGTTGAGTTCCTTGGCACGCTTAGCAATGCGAGCCTTGTCTTCGCAAGCACCAGCTTCAGCATTCATGCGCTTTTCGAGGTTGGTCTTGGTATCCCATACGCAGTCACCCAAGAGTTCAGCAAACTTAGAAGCGTGTTCAGCCTCTTCGAAAGCGTAACGCTTGAAGGCTTCAGCAATTTCGGGATAACCCTCGCGGTCTGCCTGACGGCTCATGGCAAGGTACATACCTACTTCTGTGCATTCGCCATTGAAGTGTGCGTTGAGGTCCTTAATCATTTCTTCGTCGCAACCTTTGGCTACACCTACTTCGTGTTCTGCCACAAACTGCATGGCGCTATCTTCAACCAATTCTTTGAACTTTGATGCAGGAACGCCACACATGGGGCACTTTTCGGGAGCGTGTTCGCCTTCGTATACATAACCACAAACGGTGCAAATGAATTTCTTTTTCATAATGAGTTGAGTTTTTATTGAGTGTAAGATTGTTTTGTAAGTATCCCTTGTGCCATTGCTGACAGAGCAAGGGGCTTTTATTTGTTTTGTCTTGTTTCAGTCTGGTCAATGAGGAAAACTGTATCAACCAATAATTGCATTAGTTGGTTGCGACTTCGGCATCGGCACATTGTGCACAACAACCGCGGTAGTAAAGTTGAACCTCATCGGGGGTAAACCCTATGGGAAGTATTGCAGCACGCATCAGACGCTTGCTTTGCAAGTCGAGGTCGTAAACGCGTCCGCAACGAGTGCAAAGAAAATGTGCGTGAGGCGTAGTGTCTGCATCGTAACAGCAATTACGCTCGTCGATTGTGAGTTGCAAGGCTGCACCTTTATCGGTTAAAAGTTTGAGCGTGTTGTAGACGGTGGTCTTTGACAACGTAGGCATGCTGGGATGCAAAGCGGTGTAGATTTCATCGACTGTGGGATGTGTGCGATGGGTCATGAGGTATTCCATCACTGCCATCCGTTGCATAGAAGGCTTTATGCCATGTTCTGTTAGTCGAGAAAACGTTTCGTTAGTATCCATATCATTGCACTTTTGTAATGATTTCAATTTTGTTACGCTGCAAAAGTAGGGAGTTATTTTGTAACGTCCAAATTTTTGAGCATTTTTTTTGAAAAAATTTTTATGAGACTTAGTTTCTGTTTATTGAAGTAACTGTACGAGGAGTTTTGAGTACCATTACACCATATATAATAATTACGCCTATAACAAGACTGACAACCGACTGCCAGGTGGTAAGTTCCACCTCATTGTGTTGCATGAAAATTACGGCAAAGGTATTGTTGGCTATGTGAGCTGGCAAGCAGAGCCAAAGATTGCCTGTGCGCAAATAGAGCAAACCTAATACGAAACCGATGATGAAGGCAGGAATGCCTTGCACTAAATTGCCATGTACCACGGCAAAGGCTAAGGCACTGATGCCTGCTGCTAAAAGAGCTGGAACACGATGTCGATAAAGAGGACGAAGGATGCCAACACGGAATACGAGTTCTTCGCAAAGGGGACCTACCACACACAATAGCAACAAACAGAAGGCATTGTGGGTCATTTCTTGAAAAATGGCTTGGCTTCCGTTGTCTGAAAGTTGAAAATGCTCTAACAAAGCAGAAAGTCCTATGGCTACTTGGAGCACACCAACGATGGCAAAAAGGATGTGATACCAACGAATGGGACGAATGCTGAGGTCGCGCTTGAGGGCGTGAAACTTGAATATGCCTAAGAGTTCGGGACGCGTTTCGCTTTTCGTACGCACTGAAAGTTCGAACTTGTAAAACCATAACCAAAGTCCCAAGGCTAAAAGTCCTTCGGCAACTAAAAGGGATATGCCTGCAGCTACGGGCGACACGGTTAGCTGATTGATTGGGAAGTTTGTGCCAAGTTTGTCGAGATTTGAAAACAACAATGCGCCAAAGCTTGCCACTAACTGCACTACAAGGAATAAAAGGAATACGGTGATTGCAGTCATTGTTTATAAATACGTTTAGTTTTGTGTAATAATTTGTGTTGAGAGGGTTAAATTTTTGTTTCACCCTGGTGTAAAATTGGAATTGGGCTTACGGAAAAACCGTAAGCCCAATTAACATGTCGTTATTGCATGGGAAGATAGCCCCATCATTTACTAAAATAGTCGCGCACCTTGTCAGCATCAATAGCGAGTTGTTTTTGAAGTTCTTCGATGCTATTAAAACGATGCTCATCGCGTATGCGACGATAGAATTCAATGCGCATGTGTTGCCCATAGAGTTCGCCACCATCATAATCGAGTAAATGTGCCTCGATGGTTTGGTCGGTACCATTGTCGAGGGTGGGACGCCAACCTATGTTAAGCATTGCCATGTAATTAAAGCCACCAACCTCAGCACGCACAGCATATACACCACGACCAGGAATGAGTTGTTCGCTACACTCGGGACGTAGGTTGGCTGTGGGATATCCCATCAGACTGCCTGCATGATGACCCTCGACCACTACGCCTTCGAGCGCATAAGGACGACCTAAACAGGCACGTGCCATTTCAACATTTCCCCCTGTGAGGAATCGACGGGTTGCTGATGAACTAATGCGAAGGTCGTCTGCTTCGAACGGACGTTCACGCAAGACTTCGATGCCCATTTGTTTGCCATAGCGTACATAGTCCTTAAAACCGGCTGAGAGATCTGAACCAAAGTGATGGTCGTAGCCTACAAGAAGACAATTAACATGGAGTTCCTTTTTGAGCACTATCTCCATAAACTCTTGAGAGGTGAGCATGGACATGGCATGGTCAAAGTGCAAAAGCACACAGGCATCAAGCCCCGTTTGTGCTAAAAGTTGCAACTTTTGAGCGTTCGTGGTGAGTAATTCGGGCCAATAACGAGCACCTGATAGTGCAAGACGAGGATGCTCCTCAAAGGAAATCAAGATGGGACTTAACCCACGCTTGGCTGCCTCTGCCTTTACTTGATTTATAAGGTATTGGTGACCACGGTGCACACCGTCGAAAAATCCGATAGCGGCACAACAACCTTGAACATTATCAAGGCTGCGCTTGAAGGTATGAACTGTGTAGTTTGCCATTTTCGTCGAAATATTTGAACCATTCGCTGCCAGCAGGAGCTAACAAGGCTTGCATGCCACAGTCGCGGGCTGCTTGGCAGTTGACTTCACTGTCGTCGAAGAATAGTATGTTGTGAGCTGGCTGCTTTAAGCCATCAACTACTGCACGGAAGAGTGCAGGGTCGGGCTTTTCCATGCCCAACTCACAGGATAAGAAGATGTGTTCGAAAAAGTCGTTCACTCCCCTACCCTTGTAACAGAAGAAACTATCTTGCGCCATGCGCCAATGCACAAGATTGGTGTTAGAAAGCAAATTGACTGAATAGTGTTGCTTTATTTTTAGCAACATTTCGAGTCGTTCCTCGGGTACACCCCTATGCAAGAAACTTTGCCATGCTGCCACAATGGCTTCGTCGCTCACTTGAGGGCATTGACTGAGTTGACGCAAGACTTCGCAGAATTGGGGGATGGTTACCCTACCCTGCTCTAACTGCGAAAAGACTCCGTTCTGCTTGAAGGTGCCTAAGAACGGACGAATGTCCATTCCTAACTTATCGAACGATTGCAAAACGTGTTCACGATCGAGGTCGACTAATACGCCTCCAAAGTCAAAAAGCAGAACAGGCTTGGCAGAGGTTTGTTCGCTTATCATTGTGCCGACACTATTTTATAGAGTTTATCGCTGGGACGTATTTTCTCGGGAACGGGGATGGCTACGCGCATTCCCTTTTCGGCAACTTCAATAGGTCCATTATCGCCATGAATATCCTCGGCTGTTACATAAACCACACCCGTTGTAGGACCTACAATAAGGAGTTTATCGCCCTTGTTGAATGAACCTGCTTCGAGATAGAACTCACCTACGCCCAATTTTGAGAAATACTTCTGACCCTTGCCAATATATTGTTTCTTCTCTGTAGCCGAAGAACCATAAACTTCGCTCCACTCACCCAATTTCTGACCCAAATAGTATCCATCCCAAAATCCACGATTGAACACGGTTTTAAGACGTTCTTCCCACTGCGCAACCTTTTCTTTAGAATAGGTGCCATCCTCAACAGCGGCAATGGCTTCTTTGTAACACTGCACCACCGTATAAACATATTCGGCACTGCGTGCACGGCCTTCGATTTTAAACACACGTACACCTGCCTTCATCATACGGTCGATAAAGCCTATGGTCTTAAGGTCTTTAGGACTCATGATGTATTTGTTGTCTACATCAAGTTCTACCCCTGTTTCTCTATCGCGCACGGTATAACTGCGACGACAC
Source organism: uncultured Prevotella sp. (assembly GCA_900542795.1). Classification (GTDB taxonomy): domain Bacteria; phylum Bacteroidota; class Bacteroidia; order Bacteroidales; family Bacteroidaceae; genus Alloprevotella. The sequence continues at coordinate 7,114 of UQPD01000126.1, forward strand.
ACTTGCATACATTGTCCGCGATTGGCAGAACGACCTAAATTATCGAGCGAAAGATAGCACTTGCCACTCACTGCCATGCAGAGTGCGCCATGGCAAAACATTTCGATGCGAATGGGCTGACCCGAAGGACCACAAATATTGTCGCGCTCAATAGCCTCGTGAATTTTAGCAACTTGGTCGAGATTTAATTCGCGTGCTAACACGGCAACATCTGCAAACTGTGCATAAAAGCGCAAGGCTTCGGTGTTTGAGATGTTGAGTTGCGTAGAAAGATGCACTTCTTGTCCGATGCGGTTGCAATAGCTCATCACGGCAACATCACAAGCAATGATAGCCGAAATGCCTGCTTCGTGAGCAGCATCACAAATGCGATGCATCAAATCGATATCTTCGTCGTAGATAATAGTGTTTACGGTGAGGTATGACTTTACACCTTGTGCATCACACTGCGCTGCAATATCACGCAAATCGTCAATGGTAAAACGACTGGCACTATGTGCACGCATATTGAGTGCTTCGATGCCAAAGTATATGGAGTCTGCTCCTGCCTTGAGGGCAGCAGCTAAACTTTCGCGAGAGCCCACAGGGGCCATTATTTCGTAGTTGTTCATACGAAAATTATTTGTGCCGTTTTGTAATCTCACAGCATAAGTTTTATATA
>UQPD01000127.1 GCA_900542795.1 uncultured Prevotella sp.
ATTGAATTTAGAAGAGATAAAAGTTTAAATCTAATCTTCGTCAGAAAAGTTTAGATGACTTCAGTTATATGGGCTTGAGAACCAAAATGTTTATTCTAAAAGTTTACTCATCGCGCCAGAATGCGGGAGTCAGGGGCAAAAGCAGAGAAAATACCTCTAAGCGACCTGCTAACATTAAGAAAGAGTTAATCCACAAAACACTGTCGCTGAGTACGCCCCACGAACCTAACGGACCTACTACATAGCCTAAACTCGGACCTACGTTGCTAAACGACGATATGGCTAAACCAATGGCATCGAATATGGGGAGTCCTAAACACACCATGGCAAATACCGCAAGCATGACCAAGGCAAAATATAGGATAAAGAACACAAAGACGGTGCGAGCTATGTCTGACGTAACAACGGTGTTGTTGATGCGCACAGGGATTACGGCATGAGGATGGAGCATTTTCTTTAGTTCTGCTTTCGACAAACGCCACACCATGAGCGCACGCACACACTTTAATCCACCACTGGTTGAACCTGCACAAGCACCTATTATGCTGATTATCAGAATAATAATCCAAGTGCTTGGGTGCCATTGCATAAAGTTTTCGTCCGTAAAACCTGTGGTACTTTGCAAGGATGCCGTGTTAAAGAAGGCACTACGCAAGGCATCGCTCCATCCCATGTGGTTGGTATACACCAAGATGCAAGTGATGCTTAAGGCGGCAGTGAAGAAGATGCCTACAAAAAAGCGTAATTCATCGTCGTGGAAAACATCGCGCACACGCCTTTTAATAAAGAAGAGGTAGAGTAGGGTGCAGTTGATACTTGCCAAGAACATAAATAGGGTGCTAATCCATTGCAGTTGGTTGGAGTGGAACCAAGCAATGCCATCGGAATGTGTTGAAAAGCCACCTGTACCGATGGTAGCAAGTCCATGACATACAGCATCAAACAAATTCATACCGCCAAAGAAGTAGGCTACACTACACGAAATGGTAAGCAATAGGTAGATGCTCCACATCCAACGTGCCGTTGTGCTGATGCGTGGATGTAGCTTGCCAATTTTTAAACCTGTTGCTTCGGCTGAGAAGAGTTTTATGCCACCGCCTCCCATGTTGGGAAGTATGGCAATGGTGAAGAACACAATTCCCATACCACCAATCCAGTGCGTCATGGAACGCCATAACAAAATGGAACGTGGCAATGCGTCAATGTTGAATAGGACTGTTGCGCCTGTTGTGGTAAATCCTGACATAGTCTCGAAAAAGGCTGCTGCCACACGGGGCTCGTAGCCTCCAATAAGTAGAGGAAGCATGCCAAACAGTGAGAATACTACCCAGGTTAACGACACGATGAGGTAACCATCGCGACTGCTCATGCGGTTTTCTGCATGACGACCGAAGAATAAAAGGAGTGCTCCCACGGCAAAGGCTGCCAACACAGGGAGACCAAAGGTGAGATGGTGGGTCTCTTCAAAAAAGAATCCCAAACCGAAGCAAATTGCCATAAGGAAGGCTTCGAGTTGTAAAAGCGTTCCTAACGCCTTATATATAAGAGGTAAATTAAGCATCAGTATAAGCTCAAAAATGGTTATGTGGGTGCAAAGTTAGTGTAACCCTTGCGCAATACAAATAAAAATTAAGAAATTCTTTTCGAAGTCGTGGGTAGTCGTGAATATTTATATTTGCGCTTCGCGCTGGGTTTTAGTCAAAAATGACCATGAATGTTTTTGGTCAAAAATGACCATGAATGTTTTTGGTCAAAAATGGCCATGAATGTTTTTTAGTCAAAAATGTCCATGAATGTTTTTTAGTCAAAAATGTCCATGAATTTTTTTTGGTCAAAAATGTTCATGAATGTTTTTGGGTCAAAAATGTCCATAAATGTTTTTGGTCAAAAATGTCCATGAATGTTTTTTGGTCCAAAATGTCCATCAATGTTTTTTGGTCACAAATGTCCATGAATGTTTTGGGTCAAAAATGTTCATGAATGTTTTTTTGTCAAAAATTTTCATCAATGAGCCATCAATGAGCCATAAATTTTTATTTTTGAATTTTCATAAATAACTTCATGCGCCAGCCCAACCCCGAAAGGGGTTTATTTATGGACATTTCCCTTCTTCATCGCGTAGCGCATATACATCACGAAAAATTTATGGATATTTTTGACAAAAAAAATTTATGGACATTTTTGACAAAAAAAATTCATGGGCATTTTTGACTAAAAAAACCAATGACATTTTTGACAAAAAAACCAAGGACATTTTAGACAAAAAAATCAAGAGAAAACCATATCTTTGTACCCAAAAGACGCAACTCCGCTGATAACTTCGTCAAACATCCCCAAACATTCCCCTTCCATGAAGCCCCTTCTCTCCTTTCTATTCCTCATTCTTATCGCCTTGGTCAGTTGTACAACCGACTCAGACAGCGACCTCTATGCTCACGAGCGAGCCTTTTTAAAGTTCAGTCCTGTAACGGGGGTCATACCACTTTATACAGCAGTTCAAAACAGCGGACATTTTTGCACCATACGTATTGGTACAAATAGTTTTATTTTTCAAGGGAGCAACGATAAAACCACTACCTCCTACCCCATCTCAGCAGAAATCAAAGGATATGGCACCCCCGAATGTATTGCCGGTTTTGTTGTGGGACGTTCCTCACAGCCCGACATGAATATGCAATATCCTTTGGTGGCATACGACTTGGCATGTCCCAACTGCTACGAACAAGCTCTTATCACACGCAATCTCTCACTCAATGCCAAAGAGGAACTCACTTGCAGTCGTTGCCATCGTGTCTACGACCTTACCAACGGAGGGTTAGTTAAACAAGGAGATAAAGGATGTCGTTTGAAACGCTACCGCAACGTAGGCTATAGCGAAAATCAAGGTGGGTTATTAGTAATTATGAATTAAGGACTATGACAAATACTCTTTTTTTTATAATTTTGCAACATAAAGCCCCAAAAATCAGATAAAAATGAAATCACAACTCATTCCACTGCTATCCCTACTCCCCTTGGCAGCTGCAGCCCAACAACAAAAGCCCAATATCATCGTATTGGTAGCTGACGACTTAGGATATGGCGACCTCTCATGCTATGGAGCCGACCGTGTCAGCACCCCTGCTGTTGATAGTATAGCAGCCAATGGTGTACGTTTTACCAATATGCACGCCTGTGCCTCAACCTCTACGCCTTCACGCTATGCACTGCTTACAGGCGAATATCCCTTCCGCCGACCAGGAACAGACGTAGCAGCTGGCAATGCAGGCATGATTATCAAACCTACACAAACCACCGTAGCCGACCTTATGCACCAAGCTGGCTATGCTACTGCAGCCATTGGTAAATGGCACTTAGGACTAGGAAGCCGTACTGCCGAACAAGATTGGAATGGGGTGATAGACCAAACGCCTCATAATTTAGGCTTCGACTATCATTATATAATGGCAGCTACTGCCGACCGCGTACCTTGCGTATACATTGAGAACGGACGCGTTGCACACTACGATGCTTCAGCGCCTATCAGCGTTAGCTATCGCCAAAACTTTGAAGGTGAACCTACTGGTAAACAAAATCCAGAACTCTTAACCAAACTCAAACCGAGTCATGGTCACGACCAAAGTATTGTTAATGGCATTTCGCGCATTGGCTATATGAAAGGGGGTGGCTCTGCGCTTTGGCAAGACGAAAGCATTGCCGATAGCATTGTGTCGCACGCCATAGACTTTATTGATTCGCACCGCGCACAACCCTTCTTTATGTACCTTTGCACCAACGATGTTCATGTGCCACGCATGCCTCACGAGCGTTTCCGTGGTAAAAGTCCGATGGGACTACGTGGCGAAGCTATCTTGCAGTTTGACTGGAGTGTAAAGCAAATTACGGAAGCCTTGCGCCAACGTGGACTCGACCAAAACACGTTGCTTATCATCACCAGCGACAATGGTCCGGTGCTTGACGATGGCTATGCCGACCAAGCGGTTGAACTTTGTGGTTCTCATCGTCCGGGTGGCCCCTTCCGTGGTGGAAAGTATAGTGCCTACGAAGCGGGGTCTGCCGTTCCTTTTATTGTGTATTGGCCTCAGGGAGCTGCTAAGGGCAAAACATCTAACGCGCTGTGTTCGCTTATCGACGTTCCTGCCTCTCTCGCTGCTTTGGTTGGTAGCAAACTTCATGAGGGCGATGCACCCGATAGTCAAAACCATCTTGCTACTTGGTTAGGACAAAACAACACGCCACGCGAGTATGCTGTGAGCATGGCATCGAACCGCAGTCTTACGCTTCGCACACAAAACTACAAATACATCTCTCCCTCTGAGGGTGGTCCTATGATTCCTTGGGGTCCTAAAATCGAAACAGGTTATCGTCCTACGCCCCAACTCTTCGATCTTAGCAAATCGGCATACGAACAAACTGACATTTCAAAAAAAAGTCCTAAAATTATGCTACGCTTGCAACGCATGTTGGGCAAAGTGCGTAAGAATTAAGCAGAAAAAGTAAAATGACGAACGCAAAAAATCTTAGCAGAACTACAAAGATGAAAGATGCTATCATAACTGATATTGAGACGAAAGTACAATTTTGTCCGCACACTCATAAGGACTTTATAAGACTCAGCATTCTCATCGAGGAGAAAGCACAACATGCAATTAGTGCCTCCACACTCAAGCGGGTGTGGGGGCATTCACAAGAGCATAACGCTCCAAGTCTTCACACGCTTAACATCTTGTCAAATTTTCTCAACTTTGCCGACTATCGTCAGTATTGTAAGCATAAAGAAGGTATTCACGCTCGTTCTTTCATCAACATTCTTCAGACGTGCGACCTCACCCGAGGCGATGAGTTAGAGTTGTCATGGTTACCCAATCGCCATCTTATGCTGCGTTACATGGGTGACAAGTTGTTCAGAGTGGTTGCCTCAGAAAATGGTAGCCTCAACGTTGGCGACATTGTTAGCACGCTTTATTTTGTAGAAGGGGAAGCCATCACCTTTACGCAGGTATCGTCTTCTGGTACCAACCCTGTGGTTTACATTGCTGGCAAAATCTCGGGCATTCACTTCTCTCCCATAAACAGCGACCTCGAAATTACCTCGCCTCTACCACTTATCGTAGATTAGCAGCTTCTGTTCATGAATTTCAAAGATAATAGATTTTTATGACCTTAAACAGTAGCGCATGATATTCAACAGTGTGTAATACTTATTACTTAAATTCTGATGGATATTTTTTACCTTCAAAATAAATATTGATCTTTGCGCTTCGCGCTTGTTTTAGTCAAAAATGTCCATCAATGAGCCACAAAATTCCATAAATGTTTTATTTTAAAATTACCATAAATAAACCCCTTTCGGGGTTGGGCTAGCACATGAAGCTATTCATGGAAATTTGTGGCTCATTGATGAATATTTATGACCTTAAACAGTAGCACATACACCCAGTGTGTAATACTTAACTCAAGTTTTTTCTTAAGATTGGTAAGAAAACTACGAAAAACGCTTATATATTTTCTTTTTAGACAAAAATCCTGTACATTTGCACTAATAATAACCAATCGTCCATATTATGATTAGAGATTTTTGGGTAAGAAATTATCTCTCCATACGAGACAGACAAGAACTTAACTTTGTAGCAAAAGCTCCTGCATCTGAATTAGTAGTTGAGATATCTAAAGGTGTTTTTCTGTACAAATTGGGAATTCTATATGGTTCCAATGCATCAGGAAAGTCAAACATGCTGAAAGCACTTAATGAGATTTTTCATATTTTGGTATCTCAAAAAACAGATACCCAACAAAAAATCAAAGGGTACGTTCCTTTTGCTTTGACTAAAAATGAACCAACCCAAATGCACGTGTCTTTTTATGCCAATGCCATAAGGTATGATTATGACGTGTTGTTTGATGGCGATCACATCTTAAACGAAGTATTAAACTATTACCCCAATGGTTCCAAGGCTTTATTCTATGAACGCACCTTTATAGGTGACAATCTTCAGGCAGACATAAAGTTTGGCACCAGTCTCAAGCTGCTTGCAAGGACACAAGACAGCATTCGCGAGAACACCTTAAACAATCACAGCGTTTTGTCTGTTTGCCGAAAAGCAGCATTAAAGGAGGATATTGAACCATTCACAACGCTTCACAATTATATCATGAATAACTATCATGATGTGGATGGAGACAGTGAAAACGGGCTTGCGGAAATTCTTAGCAATGCATATAAGGACAAGAGAAAACGTAAGTTCTTCACACAAATGCTCAAAAAGGCTGACTTGAATATTATGGAATACCGACCAATTATAGAGGACCGAGGCATTCCACAGGAATATCGTGAACGAATATTGAAGGAGAATATTCCAGACAGGATGAAGGATGTGTTGCTAAGACCAACTAACGACACTATTTCTTTCATGAACCATTCTGATAATGGCGATTTCGAAATACCTATGGAATTACAGTCAAAGGGCACACAGAAATATATCCGCATTCTTGACGCTCTTTATGATATGGTTACAGCCAGTCACGTCTACTACCTAGATGAGTTGGGCGAAGACTTGCACTATGATTTGCTGTTCTACTATCTGAACGTATTCATATTCAATTCCGATAAATCGCAACTAATCATCACAAGTCAGGAAACCACATTGCTTTCGCAGGACTTGATAAACGAGAACCGTGGAACGGTATGGTTCGTCGACAAGAACCATGACACAGCATCATCTGAATACTCACGGGGCGACTCTTTCGGTCTACACAAAAACCTCTCGCTTTACAACTCCTATCGTGTAGGACGCTTAGGAGCAAAACCTGAATTGGGCAGTATTTTCATTGACTTAGACAATTAGTATTATGGGTAAACTGAAACATTCTGTTTTAATATTGGGTGAAGGTCCTACGGAGTTTTATTACTTCAACTCGCTGCGAGATGTGATAAAAGGCTTGACCATAAAGCCTGATTATCCAAAGCACTCAAGTATGAAAGAACTGGAGGAAAAGATTAACGATGGTATTAAGGATGGCTACGATCGTATCTTTTGCGTCATTGATATGGACACGAAAGGCGAGGAACCAGAACGTACCCAATACGCTCGTCTGAAAAAGAAATATTCCGAACCTGTCAACAAACCAAAGAAAGGCATTTATTGTGAGGTGCATTTCTTTGAAACGCACCGCTGCACCGAATTGTTCTTCCTGTATTATTATCGCTATACAGCACGCGCGTATACTGACCAGCAAGAGTTGCTGCTTGATTTAAACAAACAGTGTGGCTATGAGAAAACAACAGACTTCTTCAAAAAAAGCAAGGGGTTGCACGCTTACTTTGAGAAGAAAGGTGGTAAACTTGACACAGCTATTTATAACGCAGAACACTCAATGGCTGAAAAACTGGCAGATAATAGGAATTATACCTACTCTGAACTGGGGCGCATGATAAAGGCACTGAAAGCTCTTTCGTAAAATTAAACGGATGTTCAAGATGGAGAGTCTTGTAACATCCGCTTTTGTTTATATACTCTCGCTAATCCGTTTATCCCTTTCCTCATCATGATTCTCGCGCCAGCCCAACCCCCCCAAATGGGTTATTTATGAAAATTCAAAAATTAAAATTCATGGTTATTTATGGCTCATTGATGAACATTTTTGACTAAACCAAGCGCGAAGCGCAAATATAAATATTTATGACTGCCATTCAATCTCTATTGCCATGAT
>UQPD01000128.1 GCA_900542795.1 uncultured Prevotella sp.
ATTTAAAGTAAAATATTGACTACTTTAGTTTTCAAAATGCAAGTTTTTGCGTATATTTGTACGAATCAATAGTCGCATTTTGTATCATTCTAAAAACGTAAGTAAATGAGTTTGATAGTTTATAGAGCCTCGGCAGGGTCGGGCAAAACATACACTTTGGCATTGAAATACATCTCTTTAGCGCTGAAATCAGGCAGCAAGGGATTTACGCATGTGCTTGCGGTGACATTTACCAATAAAGCTACAGGAGAGATGAAAGATCGTATTCTTGAAAAGCTTTATAGTTTGTCGCGCGGTTTGGATGCTAACTTTTTGAAGGATGTAAAAAAAATAACCAAGTTAGGCGAGCAGGAAATACAAAGAAAATCTACAGAGATGCTTTGTTACATCATGAACGATTTCGACCACTTTAGGGTGGAGACAATTGACTCGTTTTTTCAGTCGTTGCTTACAAACTTGGCATTCGAATTGGGCTTGACACGTGGATTTAAAGTGGACCTTGACGATAAAAGGGTAATTTCGATTGCTGTGGAACGTATTCTGCGCAGAATAGACCAGGAAGAAAAAAACGGTTTGAGACGCATCGTAAAAGAGTCTTTGATAAGAAGTCTTGAAGATGGAAAATCGTGGGATATAGCCAAAGATTTGAAGGCTTTTGCTGGAATAAATTTGTTCAAAAGCGAATATGTAAACAATGAAAAAAATATCACCGATTTGCTCAACAATGGTGAATTGCGCAAGATAAAAGAAAGCATTTTAAAATCGTGGAGCGTCCTGAAAGACGAAAAAGAAAAGACTTTGCAATTTGTGGAACAGTGGGTGAGCGATGCAGAGGGTGATTCTTCTTGGAAGAAGCAGGTGGTGAGCACGGTAAAAACTTTTTGCGGGTATGTAAGAGATAATTCGAGCAAAGACGTGTCTAGTAGTGTGAAAAAAGCTGCAGAAGATAAAGACGCGTTGCTAAAGAATCCTGGCTGTGACGAAGCGCTTGACGAAAAAGCCCAACAGGTATCAGACTACTTGGAAAAGCTTGTTGATTTTTATGATAATGGTGAAAGATATGGTCGTCCCTATAACACTTGTCAGTTGGCTGTCGAGAATTTAGACACGTTAGCATTTATGGGCGCAATCAGCGAGGAGATAAACCATATTGTGTTGGAGGAGAATACAACTCTGCTTGCTAAAACGCCATTGCTTTTTAAGAATTTGGTAAAGGATGATATAGACCAGTCGTTTGTGTTTGAACGTGCTGGCACCACCTTTAAGCATATTATGATTGATGAGTTCCAGGACACTTCGCGTGTGCAGTGGGACAACTTTGAGCATCTGGTAAAGGAAAGCAAAGCTCAGGGCGAAGAAAGCTTGGTGGTGGGCGACATTAAGCAGAGCATCTATCGATGGCGTGGTGGGGATTGGAATATTTTGCACGGATTCAAAGAAAAAAATGACGATACATATGTAGAAAATCTGTACACAAACTATAGAAGTAAGCCTATTGTGGTAAGGTTCAACAATGTGTTTTTTACAAAGGCTGCGTATATCCTTGACCAAAAGGAGAATAGTTGGAGTGTGCCCACAAATTGGCTAAACGAGAAGGATGGCTATTTTGTGAAGGCCGATAATTCCAGTGATGGGGGTAACAATGATAACATCGAATTTTGCAACCTTTATAATGACGCCACTCAGCACATAAAACCGCAATATGACAAGCCTGAATTTATAAATAGTGGCTATGTGCGCTTGCAAACATTTGAAAAAAGCATCACTGATGAAGAGATCATGGCAGAGGTGTTTGATAAGGTGGTGGAGTTGAAACAAAAATATCACATCGACTTTAGGAATATGAAAATGTTGGTGCGCACAAACAATGAGGGTGTGAAGTTGATTGACTATTTTGCCAAACGATGTGAGGAGGAAGGAGTGGATATCAAACTGACATCGAACGAGGCTTATTTGTTTAATGCCTCTCCTGCACTGAATGCCTTGATCTTTGCCACGAAGCGCTTGCTCGCTCCTCAAGACGATTTGCAGCGCGAACTCTTTGAGCGCTATTACAACTTGCTTTGCGAAAAGGCAGGTAAACAAGCGTTTTTTGAGGATGTGAAGAACGATGTGGAGGCGCTGTTGCAAGACAATGAAGCATTGGACGAAATAAAACGCAGTCCGCTCTATGACTTAGTGATGACGATGGTGCAAAAATTGCGCTTACACGATTTGTTAGTTAAAATTGATGACAAAGGTAAAGTTAAAGATGGTTTGGGACAATCGGCATACTTGTTTAGCTTTTTAGATAAGGTTGTGGATTATCTTAATGACAACTCTTCAGACCTAAAAGAATTTTTGGATTATTGGGACGAGACACTTTCTTCTCAATCTATTACAAGCAATTCGAACGATGCCATAGAAATTCTAACAATTCATAAGGCAAAGGGCTTAGCTGGACATACTGTTCTAATTCCGTTTGCAGGTTTCTCTTTTGTAAAAAACGGAAGAGATGGTATGATATGGTGCAATCCGAAGGATATGTCTGATGACTCTGAAGTAAAGGCGCAGCTAAGCAACTTGGGTTTAATTCCCATCAAGACGGCAGCGTCAACGAAGGTAAAGAATTCTGATTTTAAGTGCTTTTATGACAAGGAATTGAAGCAAATGACTATCGATGAACTGAACTCATTATATGTGGCATTTACACGTGCCAAAGAGAATATGTTTATTTGGTCGAAGGAACCTTCAAAAAATTCTACGGAGCCTAATGCTTTTATGTTGATAAACAAATTTATTGACGACTGCCAAGTACCTGTAGAGGGGAGTGAAAAGAACCGTGTGGTTGAATTTGGACAACTTGAGTATTGCGCGAACGAAGAAGAAAAAGAGGGTAAGGAAAAACGCATAGTGAATCCTTTCTCTGAGGATTTGAAACCCCAAAAAGTGGATGTAATGATTGAGCAAAACAATGTGCTCGATTTGCAGTTTTGCCAATCGAAAAAAGCTGCTAACTTCTTGTTCGAGGCTAAGGACCCGAATGACATTAGTGAGGAGGAAAAAAAACAGGCACAGCAAAATCATTACATTGAAATAGGTGTGTTGATGCACCAGATGATGTCGTTGATAAATAGAACCGAGGATGTGGACCGTGCTTACCAACAAATGGTGTATGATGGTTTAATAGCTGAGGGCGACAGCCAGTTTTTGTCTCTTAAGAGAAAGTTGAAAGAACAAATAGCAACTGACAAAACCGTGAAAACATGGTTCGATGGTACTTACGAAAATTTTAACGAAAAGACCATCTTGCTTTGTGACCGACAGGTTGATGAGAAAGATCCTCAAAAAGAAAAAATCGAGAGAACGAGCCAAAGAGCCGACCGCGTTATGGTAAGCAAGGACAAAGCTATTGTGGTTGACTATAAGTTTGGAAAAAATCAAATGCATGAAGCATACGAAAAACAGGTGCGAGGCTACATGAAAATAGTAGAAAAGCTCTTGGGACTACCCACAGAAGGATATTTGTGGTATGTGTATACCAATGAGGTGTTGCCCATATCGGCTACTAAATAACGCATTTAGCTCATTCTTAAATAGTAAGCAATATCGGGTTATTTAGCCCCAAAATAGAAACATAAAATGAAAGATTTTTTGAAATTAGTGGCAGACTCTTTGCGTAGCAAATTCGACAATAAAGAAATGAGTCGCACCATCGTTATATTTCCGAATAAAAGAGCAAGCCTCTTTTTAAATAACTACTTGTTAAAGGAAGGAGAAACCACGCTTTGGGCTCCTACCTATATGAGTATTAGTGAGTTCTTTTTGTCGCTCACCAAACAGTTGCATTTGGCTGACCCTATTGAAACCATTTGCCGACTCTATAAAATATTTGTGCAAGAAATTCCTGAGTCGAAAGAAACGCTTGACCATTTTTATGGATGGGGTGAAAGATTGCTTGCCGACTTTGATGACTTGGATAAGAACTTGGGCGATGCAGCGAAAATTTTTCAAGACATGAAAGAATACGAAGACATTGGTATGGACGATGTCTTGGATGAAGAGCAAGTTGGAGAACTGAAAAAATTTGCACGAATTTTTAGCGAGAAGTACGACGAAAAGAATAAGGGAGTTCGTTATAACTTTAGACGCGTGTGGGACAAGTTGTTAAGCATTTACACCCAACTGCGTTCGGGACTCGAAAGCGATGGCTTGGCGTATGAGGGACAACTGCACCGCATGGTAGTTGAGGGCTTAGAAGATGGCTCTATTGCATTGCCCGACCACTACAAGCATATTGCTTTTGTGGGATTTAATGTGCTGAATAATGCTGAAGAAAAGTTGTTTAAACAACTTAAAGAGAAGGGATTGGCTCTTTTTTATTGGGACTATGACTTGCATTATATAGGTAAGGAATTGGGAGCCCCCATAGAAGCTGGTACCTTCTTGAAAGAGAATTTGGTAAACTTCCCGAACGAACTGAATAGGGCAGATTTTAACAATCTTACCAATCGATGCGAGGGAGAGGAGTTGCAGATTACTTATGCCCAAGCAAGTACAAACAGTGTGCAGGCTGCTTATGTTAAGCAGTGGCTGCTGAATACTAAAGAAAAGCATATTAACTTGGATTGTGCCCAACGCACAGCTATTGTGCTTTGCGATGAAACCATGTTGCAGCCCACGCTGTATGCACTGCCTTCGCAAAAAGAAATGAAACAAGCACATGGTAAAGACAAGGACTATCATGTGAATATTACGAATGGTTTTCCGTTGAGCCATACCCCTGCTTTTACTTTTGTGGTGAAAGAAATGGAGGCAAAGTTAAACGAACTTGACGAAAAGAAAGTGAATGGCGAAAAGGTTGATACGTATACGTTGTCGGTAAATGAGGCAAGGGATTATGTTGACACATTGCGCAAGAAGGTGCAAGCTGAGGCTTTGTTGATACACCAAACGCAGGGAAAAGATATGCAGGACGAAGAAGAAAAACAGGATGCGCAAGAAGAAGTTTCGTTGCACGAGATTCTATACACGGAGGCTTATTTCAGGGCGTATAGTGTGTTGACTCGTTTCTCAACGATGATAGAAAAAGGCGTCTTCGCTGAGGCACACAATGCCATAATGCGCATTGGTTATGCCATGCTCTTTAAACTAATTCGACAAGTGCTTCGTGGTATGTCTATTCCTTTTCATGGAGAACCCGCTATTGGTTTGCAAGTAATGGGTGTGCTTGAAACACGCTGTTTGGACTTTGATAATATTTTAATGTTGTCGGTGGGCGAAGGCATTTTGCCACAGAAGGCTTCTGAGGCTTCGTTCATCCCATCGCTTATACGCCAGAAATATAAACTTACTACTTATGTGCGTAAAAATGCAGTGTATGCTTACTACTTCTTTAGATTGTTGCAACGTGCAAAGCATGTGACACTTGCCTATAACAATTCAACTGCGGGCACGCAGCATGGCGAAATGTCGCGATTTATGCGTAACATGCTGATTGACCCTAAACTTTCGGATTGCATTAAACGCATAGAATTGGCGAGTGCACCACAGCAATATAGCGAAAAGCCTACAATGTCTGTAGATAAGTCTTTTGAGGGGTGTTACTTTTCGCCAACGTCGCTAAACGAATATCTTTCTTGTAAGCGCAAGTTTTATTATAACCATGTGCTAAAACTCGTTGTACCCGATGAAGAGAATAAATTGATTGATCAAAGGGACCTGGGTAAGTTGGTTCATAAAATGGCAGAATTGTTCTATGCTGAACAAAAGAAGGGAAAAAAGAATTGGATTAGTTCGGACGACTTAAAAGCGATTGTTAAGGATGGTAACTTTGACAAGCTTTGCGCGGAATTGCTTGAGAAAGCATATATTGAAGTGGAAAAAGATGAGGCAGAAAAGGCTGATAAAAAAACAGTTGTGCCGATTAGCACGAAGCGCCACGAGATGTTGGATAATAGTGTGCTTGAGTACTTTAAGTTGTTATTAAAATACGAAGCTGGCGCGAATAAAAATGCGGCTGATGCACCTTCTGAAGGGTTTAATTATTTAAAAAGCGAAAAGAAATGTAGCCTTGTTTTGGACGTGCCTACCGATAATGGCGGTACAAAAAAAATCACATTGGGAGGTTATATAGACCGTTTAGACGAGGCAATGATTGACGGCAAGAAGTGCTTACGCGTGATTGACTATAAAACAGGTCGCCGCCAGAAGGATGTAAAGAAATGGAAGTATTTGTTTGCACCGAATCTTAAGGATAGAGATGAGTATGCCTTCCAAGCCATGCTCTATAGCTTCATACTCTATAAGAATGGAAACAAGAATTTGCCAATTGTGCCAGCATTGTTCTACATTCCGCTTACCGCGAATAGAACTTTCTCGCCTTACATTCTTTATGGCGAAAGAAATAAAAAAGAATTCATCATGGACTTTAGGCCCTATGCTGATGAATTTGAGAATGATCTTAAAAACTTGTTGTCTGAAATCATTTCGCCAAGCAACCAGTTTGAAACAAATAAACAACTCACAGATTGTAAGTATTGTAATTTTAAGCAACTCTGTGAAGATGCAAAGGAAAGCTATTTCTAGTTTTAAAAAAAGAATTTTGAAGTCGTGAGGGGTGAAAACAATATTGTTGCCCCTCAAAGACTTCTCAGATATTTGTAAGTGCAAATAAGTACTTTGTATTTGTGCGTTTTGAATAGCCTATTCAAAGTGCTTCATTATGTATGGATGATATAAAATACAAAATATGGATATTTCTATCTCAACACAATTCAAACAGACATTCCCTCAATTTAAGGGAGCTGCGGTAATGGCAACAGTAAAAAATACGCCTTCGTCGGATGCACTCTGGAAAGAAATTGCCGAACAAGAGGCTTGGCTTTGTGCCCATTTTACAACAGAAAGCATAAAACAACGCACAGGTATTGCCGCTACACGCCAAGCTTACAAGGCATTTGGAAAAGACCCCAGTAGGTATCGTCCTGCTTGCGAACAGTTGGCACGTCGCGTGTTGCAAGGAAAGGGACTTTATCATGTAGACACCATCGTAGACCTTGTAAACCTTGTGTCGCTTGCAGCTGGCTATTCAACGGCTGCACTTGATGCTGATAAGATTATAGGTGACAAAATTACTTTGGGAATTGGAGAGGCTAATGAACCTTATGAGGGTATTGGGCGTGGGGTGCTCAATATTGAGCATTTGCCTGTATATCGTGATGAACAAGGGGCTTTTGCTACGCCCACAAGCGACTCAGTAAGAACTATGATGTCGGCAAATACCCAACAACTCCTTGTGCTAATAAATGGTTATGATGGCAACATTGCTGAACTCGAAAAAGCCGCGGCTTATACTGAACAACTACTCATTAAATATGCTGAGGCCGTGAAATGCACAACGACTTTTTATGATTAAGATTGTGTATTGAGAAGACAATAACCATTTTGAACGGAAAAAGTCTGATTTGATAGCAAACAATTATCTTGTAAAATAAAAAATACAGACAGATGTTTTGTTTCTTCTTGATATTCAGTTAAATATAGAACAGTGCAAGACTTAATTTCATAGCTTTTAAATGGAAAGAATAGGTCCTTTTGCGATGTGTTTTTCATAATTGGGCTTAAAAACATGTTATAAAACATATTATTGCTGTCTCTTATACACATCTCCGAGCCCACGAGACGCG
>UQPD01000129.1 GCA_900542795.1 uncultured Prevotella sp.
AAGCAAGCTTGATTGTATTCGGTTTGCACGATAATTCAGCCCGTCTTGACTAAATACGAAAATTGAATATAATCTAAATTGAAAACCTACTTACTACTTAGCGAATTGGTAAAGTTTGAGCATTTTGTGGTCGTCGCAACTCTTGTGGTTAAAGTCTTTTACAAGTTCCACCCGATAGTTGGGATAGCGTTTAATAAAAGCCTCTATATCGTCGTTACCCACAATGAGTAATCCCTTTTGCGGAGAGAAAGCCTCGAAAGGTACAACACGGTCGCCCAAGTAGAAGTTGATGGTAAATGGGTGGAGCGGATTGCCAGGTGTAACATCTGTGCGGAACGAGTAAACCTTTCCTGTGGGTTGCAAAGTTTCAATAAAGTCTGCCATGGGTTTATCGCTCTTCACATTGAGAATAGGCGGTTGGTAGGTGCCATCCAAGGCAAAGAATAAACTAAAAACCAAGGTAAACATTGTGGCAAGTGGTTGTGTGCGACGACGTTTAATGAAGAGCCATACTGCCACAAGGGGAATAGCCCAACTAATGCTCCCTATGGGTTGCGTGCGTAGCGCGTTGAGCATTGCCACGTTTTGTGCTGCATGTTTACCGTGTCCCATGATGCTTTCAGGAACGAGTCCCATGCGCACAACCACATAAGTCAGTGTGAGCAAGATAGCCAAAGAGGCTAATGTCCAACCAAAAACTTCGAGCACACGTTGGTGGCGGTGGCGTAACCAAAGCAAAAACTCTGCTACAAAGTATGCCACAAAGGGATATACAGGCAATAAATAGACACTGCGCTTACTCTTCGGGATGCAATAGAACACAAAGATAATGGCAAAACTCAGCAACGAAAACAATCGGGCATCGTCCATATTCTTTATATAACTCTTCAAGCGGTTCCACCATTGGGCAGGAGAACCCAACTTCGCGCTTGCTTGTTTCCAGTTTACCACAAAGAGTGCCATCAATGCCAATAAGGTGTAAGGCACAAAGCCCGTAATAAGTGTCATCACGTTATAAGGCCAGGGATTTTCGTGGCTGGCATAACTCATTTTGCCGAGCAAACGCAACACATTTTCCTCATACACCAAGTCCAAAAAGCGTTGTCCACCTTGTTCGTAGGCTGCTACATACCATGCGGCAGGCAATATAAGGCAAAGAATACCCACCACAGCCATGTGCCACAATACGTTGAGAAATCCTTTTCCACGTATCCAGCCAAATACTGCAACAACTAAACAGGGGAGGGCAGCCCCTACTGGACCTTTGCTAAGGAATGCACCACTCAAACACAAAATGGCATACCAAGGACCCTCTTTAAGTGAAAATCTCATACCTCGTTCCATCCACATGTAGAGTAAATAGAGCGAAAGCACCATCATGCACGTAAGCACCATGTCTACCCGACAAGCCACGGCAGCACGGTGTACCTCAAAGTTGCTCAGTGTGACAAGAGCCATAATGAGAGCCAATGCGGTGCCACGTCGTTTGCTATAAAAGCAAAAACCTGCCATAACCATTACGGTTGCAGCAATAGCCGACGGCATGCGTGCGGTAAACTCATTAACATAGCCCATGGGGAGAGAGCACAACGCCGCTAACCAATGAAAGAAAGGGGGCTTGTATGCCATGTCCACGCCATTGTTCACGGGTAACACCCAATTCCCATCTTGTAGCATAGAGAGTGCCACGACAGCCTCACGTGGTTCGCCACGTGTATTAAAGAGTGTTTCGCCTAAGAATAAGAAGAGCGTGACAATGCATAGCCCCAAAAGCATCCATGCAATGTGTCGGTTGTTGTTGTCAGCAATATGGTTCATTGTTGTGTTTCTTTATTTTCAGAAGTCAAAGTTAACGTCTTGTGCGCAAGGTACAAAATAAAAAGCTCTTTTTTTTAATAAATGCTTAAACGGGGGCTCTGCCAAGTTGTTTTATTTGCGCTTCGCGCTTGGAGTTAGTTATGAATTACCATGAATGAGCCATGAATTACTCCTTCCGTGATTTTGGTTGACGCATGACGCATTGACTAATTCTTACCCCAATAATCACAAAACAGATGACATAAAAAAGATCGTAGCAAGATTGCAAACAACCTTGTTACGACCTTAGTTAGAGAGTGGAATTAGATAATTATTTCATATTATCCCACATGCCATTTTTGCTTTCTCCCCAAACAGGGTTCTCTTTCTTGTTAGAAAGGCCATCACTACCACCTGTATCTTCATCTTCAAATATGCGCAAAGATGTGGAAACTGATGCTGCAAGCATGCCTTCAACATCAAACCGCACAGAGGTTGTTTGAGGCATTCTATAAGTTTTTTTCATTATGATTTTATTTTTTCTATTACTTGATGTAAACCTTCTCACCATTAGCCTTTACGAATACGCCATGTGCAGGATAGAGCACGCGACGACCATTAAGGTCATAGTAAACATTGTTCTCAGCGTTACCAACAACAGCATTGTTAATGCCAGTAGAAGAACCACCAAAGTTGAATACCTTCATGTTAGAAGAAGCTGTAGCAGTAGGTGAGCTCATGTAAGCCTTGTTAGCAGCGATTGTACGGTCGGTTTCAGAAGTAATCTTGTACATACCGATACCCCGAGCACCCTTCTTCAAGATGTAAGCCGTAGCGTTAGCTGCAATTGTAGTAGGAACAAGTGTACCCGTCAAGGCTGAAGAAATAGCCTCTGCAGTATTGTCTGTGTTAATGGTAAAGTTGTAAGCGCCCTCGTTACCCACAAGGATTACGGGGGTGTTTGCGGGGATTACACCATTCTCAATAGCACTTAAAGTAACTTCATTTTCACCATCAGCTGCGATGTAAGCTTTCACTTCACCATTCACTGTTACAGCGCAAGGCAAGTTCAAAGTTGCATAACGTGCAGCAGAAATGGTAACAGGAATTTCAGCTACTTCCTGAACAAGGAAATTGTTGTTTGCATTGGGAGCATTTTGTGAATTTATTTCTGTAAAATCGTCCTTGATGCAAGCTGTACCGCGATTAGCACGCGACAGGTCTGTATAAGTAACCAATGAAACTGCATGTTCCTTATTCACAGCATCCTTTGTAAAGATGTCGAAAGCACCTGCATTTGCATTATTCGTAGCAGTTACGTGCATTGTATATCCCTCAGCGGCTTTACTCATGCACTTACCTGAGTTGGCTGCAATAATTTTGTAGAGGTCTGTCTGACCCGCTTCAGTTAACTGTTGAAAACGCCAAAGGGTAGGCATAATGTTTGCTTCTTTAACAGCAGCAATCAGTTTGTTTTCACCACCACTTGTTTGGCTCTTGTAGTTTTCGCTAATGAACTTGTCTGTTTGCGTAGCATTGCTGATTGTGTAATATTTACCAGCAGCGGGAGCTACACGCGCAGCCAAAAGTGCATCGTCGGTTGCCTTAGCTACAGTAGACTTTTCAGTGGCAGCATTAAATGCAGCCTCTGCAGCAGTGATAGCCTTTGCATTGTAGTCACCAATACATGTACCAGCATGTTCCTTTGCTTCCTGCAAGTTTAATGCAAGTGCATTATTCCAAGCTGTTTTAATTTCCTTAGTTGCGTAGATGAGTTTGAAAGCAGAAGCATCTGATTCTTTTTCCCAACGTACAACGCCATTGCCATATATATTATATTGCGTCCAATCACACATATGCAATGCGTTAACCAAGGTAGAACCACTCGTGTAATTGCAGTTCGCATCATAGATACGGCAGAAACCGAAGCCATAACTTGCAGCATCAATCGTAAATTCACCTGCATTCGCTTCTTCAACGAGAGCAAATTCTCGGTCGTTCTCTGTAGGAATAGCACCTACATACTTTTTGTAATAGTTGCTGTAAATTTTGTATTTACCAGCTGAAGCCGTTTTGATGGTAAAAAGGTAGCGATAGCTATCTTTTGCTGAACCTGAGCCAAGGAAACCACCTTTGTCACCAG
The DNA here is from genome assembly GCA_900542795.1 of uncultured Prevotella sp. Classification (GTDB taxonomy): domain Bacteria; phylum Bacteroidota; class Bacteroidia; order Bacteroidales; family Bacteroidaceae; genus Alloprevotella. Next base: position 3,941 of record UQPD01000129.1, read on the forward strand.
TTCTTTTAATTTCCTTTGCATAAACATAGAGTGAATGCTTTTGGTTGCCAAGCAGAACCTCTGTTCCATCTGGAATTTGACTTGTTGAAATTGCTGATGAATTGAATGTAGTGATTGCAGTATTTACAGCATTTACATCCTCTTGTGTAGCAGTTGTATTGTCCTTATACTGGTTGTATACCTCTTGCAAAGCATTGTAAGCTTCTGTTGAACAATAGAAGGGCTTACCTACATATTCTGCATTTTTGTCCAATACAGACTTGGCTGAGCTCAAAGCAGCGGTGAGGCTTTTAAGGTAGTTTGTGCTACCTTCTGCAATAACGTAAACCTTCGTCTCGTATGCGTTGAGTGTACCTACAACCAATTGGTTTTCGATTTGGTTGTCAGTGTCTGCCCAAATATCGTGGCAGTTGTAGGCTTTGCCTGCTTGCAAATAAAGGTCGGTGAGGTTCAAAGTAGGACCTGTAATGGCTGAACCACCACGGTTGGTAACAGAAACAGCCATGCGTCCACCTTCCAAGTCTTTCACGTAAACGTCGTAACCTGAGTTCGAATAGTCGGTCTTTCCTGTTGAAAGAGATTCCATATATTCAGCCTGCTGACCCAACTTATCTTGGTTAATAGCAAGAATTTCAGCATTGGTCAAGGTCTTGATATCAGCATCTGTAATCAATGACTTAGGAACTGTTACACCGCTATTTGCTTCGCCCTGAGGAGTCTCACGAAGGTCGCAAGTCAAAGCCAAGGGGCTTGCAAACATACACCACAATGACATTTGTGAACGCGCTTGGGCTTCGTTCAAACCTGTAATTGTACCACCATTTGATGGGTGACTTGCAATATGGTTGCTCGGACCACCCAAACCGTGAAGACCGATACACATCATGTCGAGGTCGTTGAAGCGGTTTACACCTGCATACATCCACAAACGGCGTACGGCATCAACACCACCAATTACACCAGGGAGTGAGCTGTTACCAATCCAGTCTTCGCGAGCATCACTTGTTGCACGCCAGCTTGAGCCACCCACTTCGGCACCCCAAGTCCAGGGTTGATTCTGACCCCATTCGCAAATGTTGAATACGAAGGGAACTTTATTCTCGGTCTTGCGCTTCTTGTTGAGTGCAGCAATCACCTTACCCATCTGTGAGTAGCTGATTTTTGCACTTGCCTGATGGTTGCAGAAGTCATACTTAAGCATGTCTACGCCCCAAGAGTCGAACAATTTAATGTGCTGTTCTTCGTATCCGAAAGAACCTGGTTGATAATTTTCGCAGGTCAGAGAACCCGCATCACTGTAGATACCAACCTTCAACTTGTCGTTAATTTTCTTCAAGTCTTCCTTCAAGCCGCTGATTCCTTTGGGGAATTTATTAGCATCGTAATTCAAGGCATTCTTATCTGTGGTATTTACAGCCCAAGCATCGTCCAATACGATTGTGTTGAAACCAGCTTCAATCAAACCGTGCTTTTCCAAGCCCTTTGCAATTTCAACCATCTTTTCGTGGCTAATAGAACGTGCAAACCAGTTCCATGTCAACCAAGCCATCATAGGTGTGGGCGACTGCATGTGCTTGTCAACAATGAGGCGAACCTTAGTATAGGTTTCTTCTTCAGAATCGCCTGCCTTAGTCTTAACGGTATAAACGTATTCGCCTTCAGTGGTAGGAGCAGTACCTGAAACATACTTATATCTGTTACCAACCGTAAGGCGGTCTTCTTTAAGTTCAAAGCCAGGGAGGTCAGTGCCAAAGTCAACACTGGTTACAGTTTCGCCTTGGTTGGGCACCAATTTGTGAATGAATGGAGCACCAGGAAGTGCATACATCAATGTGGCGCAAGGCATAGAACCTGCTGTAGGATCGATAATCTGCCAAGCAGAATTGCTATCGTCTGCATTCCAGAGGTTAAGTACTTTATTATTGCTAATACCACCCGTAAAGTTCAACGAAGCAGATGATGATGTGGGGTCAGCGATTTCGCCAGGAATAATGGCTACGGTTTCGTCAGAGAGACAATAAAGTTGCCAAGTTTTTGCATCACTAATGTTGGTAGTGTATCGCACATTACTCTGTGAGGTATTATTCACGCTACCACCATTATTGGTCGAAGTATAGTAGAGATAGCAATTAGCTGAAAGGTCGTAGATGTAATATTTGCCAAGCTTGGTAGCATCTTCAATAAAGATGAACTTATCGGCTTCGCCACGTGTAGTGGTGTGGTGAAGGTCATTGTTAATCATCTTGATGTAAGCTTGGGGCATGTGCAAGAGGTAAGGATACTTCACCTCAGCGTTTACGCTTTCAGTAGGATTGAAGAATTGCACAAACTTAAAGTTAACCTGATAGTTGGCATTATCAATGGTCACCTTAGCTGCGCAACCATTGCCAACGTTCACTTTTACATCGCTTGCTTGAAGGTCGCCTTCGATGGATATCGACTGACTACCTTGTGCGTTCAGTCCTGTAAATGTTTGTCCGTTGATGGTAACAGAGGCAGTGCTGGGCATACCATCGCTAAAGAGTGTGTATTTGTGTGTTACACCAACCTCCTTAAAGAACCATCTGGAACCAGCATCTTTATTACCAGGGTCTTGATAAATACCTAATGTGACATTGCCGTCTACGGGGTTGGAGGTTCCAGGACCATATAACCAGTTCAAGTATTTGGCTGCTACACCCGTGGTGTTGTAGGGCTGAATTTGATAGGCTCCACCATTGATTTCAGTGAATTTGTAAATGGCAGCTTCCTGCTTTTCTTCAGTCAACTGCACAAAGCCTGTCTGGTTGTCATACGAAGCCTTCTTCGTATAGCTCACCCACTTCTGTGCTGTGATGTTGTAGATGTAGTAGGAACCCGTTTCTGTGCCTGCGTAGAATGCAAACTTGGCATAATTTGCCGAAGTCTGCGTAGGCGATGTGGTGGCATTGCAATAGTAGCCGTTGCCATTAACCATTGTGTAGCTATGCTCGGGCGTTCCATTTTGGGGGAGAGTTGTGCTCACCTCAATACCAGCCAAGGCATTTAATGCTGATGCTAGCATAAATACCGCAAGTAAGATTTTATTCATATAACTTTATTAAAAAAGTTATTATTCAATGGTGTAAGGTTTCAGTTGTTGGATTCAACTTAGTTCCGTATTTTGATAACGAAAGGAAAGTCTTATCACAGCCTTCCCCAAAGTTTGGTTATAGGTTGTAATTGCTTGTAACTGTTGATTTTAACTATGCGTTAGGATGATTATGTATCATATTTAGGTTAAGAAATAATCTCCAGCACAAAGGTACAGTTTTTTTTCCCCCCCCCCTCCTTATAATTTTTATTAAAAAATACAAAAGCTGTGCATTCACGCTCAAAAAGAAGAAATATTGACATTGATGATGTTTTTTCCCTTCTATTTTTCTCTTGTGAACTACCGCTAAGCTAAAGACTTAGGGAGGTCAAATGCGCTTTTTATAAATTTTCCTTTGCGCTTCGTGCTTGGAGGACGTCATGAATTAAGTATTACAAACTATTTATGCGCTACGCGATGTGGGAAAGGAATTGTCATAAATAAACCCCTTTCGGTAGGGTGTTCAAAATCCATAAAAAAAATCTGCACGAAATTGGCAAGGTTTTAG
>UQPD01000130.1 GCA_900542795.1 uncultured Prevotella sp.
CGCTTCAAAAATAAAGGCAAATCTTGAACTTCATAAAAGTTTAGACGACTTCTATAAAACACTTACCTTCCCCCAATTTCTTAACCAATTATCCTTGTAAACTTTAATTATACCCTTCGTTTTGCTTCAAATTAGGATTGTTGCTAAGGTCGGTTTGCGGAATGGCAAATACTTTTCGGTAAGAAGAGAAAGAAGTACCATTGGCCTCGCCTCCCATATATTCCCACTTGTAGTCTGACTGACCTGCAAACTTATTAAAGCGGATAAGGTCTGAGCGACGGCGACCTTCAAACCAGAACTCACGTGACCATTCTGCACAGATATCATCGAGCGTAGCACCGCTAAAAGGAGTAGCATGTGCACGATTACGCAACTCATTGAGTTTGCTATCTGCATCTGAATTCGGACCAAGTTTGCGTACCGAAGCTTCAGCATAAATCAAGTAAGCCTCAGCCATACGCATCAAAGGCAGGTCAGTGTCCACATAGTCAACTGCCGAAGTTGTACCTCCATCTGAACGCACATTACGGAACTTCACACTGGTAAAGCATTTGCTTAAATCGTCCACCTCTGTCAGATATTGGCTATATCCTTTTGAATAGAACAAAGCACGATCATCGTTAGCAGCAGCTGTCATGGTAGCAATACTACCCGTTTCGGGAGCAGCAGCACCATTAAAGAACTGATCCACCAACTTACCCTTTACTTGCAAGCACTTACCCCAACTGAGGTTTGTACCCGATGGCACATCAGTGTCCATAGCGTTATCGTTAGCATACGAACCCAGAATTAGCAATTGTGTGCCACCATCTGTTTTGGTTGTAATGCCATCTTGCAACACGGGCAGAATGTCCTCATACTGTGCACCATTGCTATTGTTATCAGCCAAGAAGAGCATCTGATAAGCACTATACTTCTCGCCCGTTGCAGGATTTGTAGCTCCCGTAAGGTTCAAGTGATAGTAACCATTGTTCAGCACCTTGGTAGCATACGCCATGGCATCGTCGTTGCGTTCTTGTCCTGTATACACCTCTGCATTCAGATAGAGGCGTGAGAGCAACAACCACACAGCCACCTTGTCGGCACGTCCGTAAGTGTTTTTGCCTGGTTCAGCCATTTGGTTTTCGATGGCAAGCAATTCTGATTCTACAAAATCGAACAACTGCTTACGATTATAGTAAACTGCATTTTCTGACGATACCGAAGTACAGAACGGACCTGCGCCAAACACATCGAGCACCGAAGCATAGTTATAGGCACGAATAAAGCGAGCTTCAGCCAAGCGCATCGGGTCACTACCCACATCGTTAATATAAGAGTTGCACAATGTGATGTCGAAGTAGAGACGATAATACAAACCCAAGGCAAAAGCATTGCTTGCTGTGTAGTTATTGTACATCAACTCTTGCACACCACCATCATTGCCCGACCATGTCCAAGCAGCCTCATCGCTGGTAAACTCGTTCAAGTACCATTGCATGCGGAAGTACTGTGTGCTACCCTCATCGCTCATCACACTCGAGGGGATATCGGGTTTACCCGCATTGCCCTGCTGACCTGTAAGACTAAAGGTTGCATATAGCTTATTAAACAACGCATCGTCGTTCGCTACCTGCGTTTGCTGCGGATTGATAGGTGTCACGTCCAAGTCGCCCACACACGATGTGATGGTTAGGCCACAAGCACAAGCCATTAGTGCAGCATATTTCTTTATATTGAGTTTCATTGTAGTAGCTGTTTTTAGAAGTTAAGACTTACGCCCAAAATACCTGTGAATGGACGGGGATAAACGTTGTTATCATATCCACCATCAATTTCAGGATCCAGTCCTTTATACTTGGTAATGGTAAACACATTTTGCGCTGTTGCATACACGCGTCCGTTAATAGGACTCTTGCCAATGTGATTAAACGAGTAACCCAACGTGATGTTGTCGAGCTTCAAGAACGAGGCGTTCTGAATAAAGTAGTCTGAGCAAGAAGCATTTGCGCTTGAGCTTGTCCAATCTTTAGCCAACTCATTCTTAAATGTGTTGTGCCAAGTGTTGCCCGAGTAAAGGCGGCTCATACCCGTATTCATGTTGTCGCCTGCTTCTACACCATTATAGGCATAGTTATTCAAGCTGGCGCGGAAGCCCAAACCGAGGTCCCAATTCTTATAGGTCAACTTTGTGCTGAGACCCATAGTCACATCGGGGTCAGACTTCTTATAGAAGTAGCGGTCTTTATAGTCTATCATGCCATCGGCATTACGGTCTACAAACTCACCAAATCGGGGTTGTCCGTTTTCATCGTAAACCTGTTGGAATACGTAGAAGGCACTTGTTGCCTGTCCTTCCTTCCAAGCCTTAATCATATTGTCGGCTGTTGCCTTACCACCTGTACAATAGGCATTGGGGATGTAATAGTCGGGACCTTGCGAAGCTATCAATTCGTCAATCTCATTTTTGTTCCAACCTACATTGTACGATACCTCCCAACCCCAATTACGGGTTTGCACGGGGCGAACAGTCAACATGGCTTCTACACCTGTGTTGTGCAACGAACCGATGTTGCAAAGCACGCTACTGCTGAAGTTTGAACCAACGGCTACAAAACCAGTGTTGAGCAAATCAGTAGTTTTGCGGTAGTACCAATCGAGGTTAGCCACTACGCGGTTGTTCCAGAAGCCAAGATCTACACCCACGTTATAGGTGGTTGTCTTTTCCCAAGTCAGATCCTTGTTGTAAGCCTCAGGACGATAAGTTGAGCCATCACCCACAATGGGATAGAAAGCACCTGCCTGATTTTGTGTGTAGTTTGGCATATACACGTAGTCGCCATAGCCATGTTCTTGCTGACCTGTAACACCCCAACCCAAACGGAGTTTAAGGTCGGTCACATTCTTTGCATTCTTCAAGAACTTTTCTTCCTTAAGTTTCCAAGCAAACGCGGCTGCAGGGAAGAGGCCCCAACGCTGATCTTTTACAAAGCGCGAAGAACCATCGTCACGCAGTGTGAAGGTTATGAGGTAGCGGTTGAGCAAGTTATAGTTGAAACGACCAAAGAAACTTACCAAGTAGTATTCTGTTTTAAACAGACTGTTCTTTTCGGCAAAATAGTTGGGGTTGGTCAACTCTCCTGGATGGGTCAAGTGTGTTGACGGATAATAAACGGGATAACTATAATCCGTTTTGCGGTGGAAGTGTTGCCACTCATAACCCAACATCACATCGAAATGATGTATCTTTGCAAAGTCCTTCGCATACTGTGCATACATGTTGAGCGAGAGGTTGTATTTGTCCGACTCGTTCCAACCCTTGCTACCATAATACATGTTGTTATAATCAGTAGGCAGACAAACCTTTTCGCTACGTCCGTGTGCCACTTCCATACCACCATTCACGTGCAAGCGCAAGTCTTCAAAACCATGCACCTTGTAGTCTAACTCCAAGTTTCCTTGCAACGAACGGCTCTTACCAATGTTCTCTTCTTGCATCAAAGTAGCCACAGGGTTAGCCACTGCCAAATTGTTTTTTGTATGTGTCCATTGGCTGTCGCCATAGTCTGCTGTAGCGGGCCATTGCCAAAAACCACCATATTCTTTTGCCTCGTCACGATCGTCATACACGGGCTTTGTGGGGTCCATGCCCAATGCCTGACCTATGGCATCGGTGTTGGCATACGATGAACGCGAATACATAAACTTACCGTTTAAGTTCACCGACAAATGGTCTTGCAAGAAGGTTGGCGATACATTAAAGCTACCTGTGTAACGACTAAAGTCTGAGGTCTTGAGTGTACCCTTTTGATTGGTATAACCAAAGCTTACGCGATAGGGCATATTCTTCATACCGCCACTCAATGTAACGTTATGGTCGGTCGAAATGGCTGTGCGATAAATTTCCTTTTGCCAATCAGTGTCGGCAAAGAGGTGCTGACCAGCCTTGTTCCAATAACCCAATGAGTTGTAATATTCTGAAGCCTCCCAAGCAGCATCATCTGTTAAGCCTGTGCGGCGACGAATCAAGTCAATAAACTCTGCGGCATTGAGCACATCCATATACTTGGTATTGGTGCTCACCGATACGTTACCATTGTACGAAACGTGCGGACGGGTGTTTTTGTGTCCCTTCTTCGTGGTGATGATAATTACACCATTCGATGCACGCGAACCATAAATGGCTGTTGCCGAAGCATCTTTCAACACGGTGAAGGTTTCAATATCGTTCGGGTTCACAAGAGATAGCGCGTTGGGCGAACCTTCTATACCATCGTTATCCATTGCCAAACCATCAATCACAATGAGCGGATCGTTCTTTGCGTTCAATGATGAACCACCACGAATACGAATCGTAGCACTACCGCCAGGAGCACCACTGTTGCTCACTACGTTTACACCTGCCACTTTGCCCTGAATCATGTCCTGAGCTGAAGTTTGCAAGCCATGGTTCTTTTCATCGGGCTTAATAGCTGTTACCGAACCAGTAAGGTCGTTTTTCTTTGCCACGCCATAACCAATAACCACAGCCTCGTTAAGTGTAGAATTGTCCTCGAGTGTAATTACCAGTGTGCCATCAGCCTTGATGGTGACGGGTTTATAACCTATATAAGCTACGCGGAGGGTTGCCCCAGGTTTAACATTGAGTTTAAAGTTACCGTTTGCATCGGTCTGTGTCATGGTCTTCGTTCCGGGAACCGTCACTGTGGCATAAGCCACCGACTCGCCCGTCGTGTCCTGCACATGTCCGCTCACCGTGAGTCCCTGAGCTAATGCTCCGAATGGTAAGCTTGCTCCTGCCAATATTAACGACAAAAGCTTGGTGTTAAGAGTCTTCTTGTTCATGATATGAAGAAGTTTTGGGTTTAAGTTTCATGAAAGGATAATGAATAAGAGTGTAAATAAACATTCATCCTTATTTTAAACACCTATGGTTTCATTTTTCCTCCACCATGCTAATGGCAAATCCGCCACCGCTTGCAGCATGGAGTTTTAAGATGGATTTGCTTGTCACCTTTTTGCGAGTAATGGTGTAAGCTTTGGGGTTCTTGTCCCACGAGGCATTCTTTGCATCAGCATATATTGTAGCCGTGTACTTTTTACCTGGTGTGAGAAAATCAAGTTTCAAGTTTGCTGTATGTCCGTTTTCGTCGGCAGTGCAACCTACAAACCAGTTTTCTGAATGCTTGTCCTTACGGGCTATGGTTACATAGTCACCAGGTTCTGCTTCAAGATACACACTCTTTTGCCAATCAACAGGTACATCCTTAATGAATTGGAAAGCATCCATGTGTTCTTTGTAATGTTCAGGTACATCAGCTGCCATTTGCAAGGGACTGTACATAGTTACATACAATGCTAATTGTCTTGCCAATGTGGTGCGCACACGACTGGTATTTGCAGGATTCATTTTCGAACAATCAGTTTCAAAAATGCCTGGTGTGTAATCCATCGGACCACCAATTTGACGTGTAAATGGCAATATGGTGGTGTGGTCAACCGCATTACCTCCAAACGATTCATACTCTGTGCCACGTGCACTCTCATTAGCAATGAGGTTTGGATAAGTGCGGCAAATACCCGTAGGACGTGTTGCCTCGTGCGCATTTACCATAATTTTGTAATCGGCTGCCTTTGTCACACAATAGAGGTAGTGATTGTTCATCCATTGACCATAGTGGTGTTCACCACGCGGAACAATATTACCTACATAACCGCTTTTCACAGCATTATATCCATTATCCACCATAAACTGATATGCCTTGTCTAAATGGCGCTCGTAATTGCGTGCCGAAGCAGAGGTTTCGTGGTGCATAATCATTTTCACACCCTTTGAGGCTGCATATTGGTGAATAGCCTTCACATCAAAGTCGGGATAAGGTGTAACAAAATCAAAAACATAGTCCTTTTCATGTCCAAACCAATCTTCCCAACCAATGTTCCATCCCTCAACCAACACTGCGTCGAAGCCATTTTCAGCAGCAAAGTCTATGTAGCGCTTCACATTTTCTGTGTTGGCAGAATGTGTACCATTGGGTTTGGCATGTGCATAGTCTGTTTCGCCCAACTTTACCGTACTAAAGTCATTGGTATAAGCCCAAGTTCCCTTATTGGTAATCATGTCCCACCAAACGCCAATGTATTTTGTAGGCTTAATCCATGATGTATCCTTAATCTTACAAGGCTCATTTAAGTTGAGCGTCATGCGCGATGCCAAGATATCGGCACCACTTTCGCCTGCTATAATAGTACGCCAAGGCGATGTACAAGGAGCTTGCAAATAACCTTTATCACCGCGAGCATCGGGTGTGAGCCAGCTCTCAAAGGTTTGCGTAGCATTATCATAGTTTAAGTGCATGGTTGAGTAATCAATGCAAGCTGCCTCGTGCAAGTTTATGTAGAGACCATCTGCCGATTTCATCATCAGCGCAGTTTGCACACCACCCTCCCATATTGGGGTCTGCGATGAGTTTTGTGTAACAGCACTCTTCATTAACCCACGAATTTCGCTCAGTTTACTTGTAACAGTTTCATACTCCTGCGTGTCATAGTCGCCAGGAATCCACCAAGCTGTGTGGTCGCCTGCCATAGCGAATTGGCTGTGCTCTTCTTTAATAGTGAAGTAGGTCATATTTTTTTGTGCAGGAAATTCATAACGGAATCCCAAACCTTCGTCGAACATGCGGAAACGAATTTTTATTTCACGCTCGTTCTTAGGTTGCGACAGGGTTACGCACAATTCATTGTAATGATTGCGAATGTTACTTTCCTCGCCCCACACGGGCTTCCACGTTTCATCGAACGTCGTTGTGGTGTGTGCAGTTTCAACAAAGCCTGTCATTAAGTCTGCCTTCTGTGCCAACTTCGAAGCATCGGCACGCGTTTTAAACTCAAAGTCTTGTGCCTTGTTGGGATCTTCTTGTTTCAGTTCGATGCCTAAATGCGAAGGCTTAATAATGTCGCGCCCTTTATATTTTAACCAATAGGTAGGACGCCCTTGTGCATCTACCGAGAAGTTCATGGTAAAATTCCCATTGGGCGATTGCAAATTTTGCGCTGTTGCTGTCAGCGACATGCAAGCGAACGTAAAACCAAGCATTACTTTTTTCATTGTGTGCGTATATTATGATAGTTTATGTGTTTGGTTTCATTGTCTGTCTTCACTGTTTCTATCCAGCTTTTCCGAATTGGCACCAAACTAACCTTTTGCTCAATCGGCGTTGCAAAACTACGATTAAGAATTTATGAAAAAAAGAGGAAGTAAGAAAAATATAAATCTATTAAAATCCTTATTCACTGATTATCAAAAGGTTATGCTTTTGTAACATGTCTAAAAATATAAACGAAAAGTGAAGGGCAAAAACACTAAATTAGCGTTTTTGCCATACATAACAAACAAATAAAAAGATAAAAACGCCTATTTTGTCAGAGTAATTAACATCTGTCTCTTATACACATCTGACGCTGCCGACGATCTTACGC
>UQPD01000131.1 GCA_900542795.1 uncultured Prevotella sp.
AATGCAAAAAGTCAAGCTTGCTTGAGATTTTTGCTGAGGTGCAGCCTATCTTATACAAAGATAGTGCAAACCGAATGCAAAAAGTCAAGCTTGCTTGAGATTTTTGCTGAGGTGCAGCCTATCTTATATAAAGATACTTCTTTTTGAGGAATATCTTTTCTCAAATCACAGACTTTTTACTATAAGTATTAAGTATACTCGGCACGAACATTATCGAGTGAACCCATATTATTAATGTGATAAATGTGGGACTTCATAGGGTATTACCAACAGAAATCCGATGATACCAAGAGCAGACGGTATCATCGGATTTGTTTTTAAATACTATTGTTTATTTCACGATGGTCAGGCGGTTGTGGTCAAGGACAACATGGTGTGCAAACGAGATGCATTTACCATCAGAGACTGCGGATACGTCTATACCACGACGGATAAACTCTTCAATAAGAGCTTTGTCGTGAGCTGCTCGAGCAGAGTTGAAAGCACGCAGACCAACCTGACGATTGAATGATTCTACAAGAGAGGTGAGGGAACTTGCTGCAAAACGGGCAGCAAAATCGTTAAAAAGAGAATTGTTCATAATGACTTTGTTTTGAAGTTAAACTTAATCTTCCACATCGTATCTTAACCACCGTGGCTGTCGTGCTCGGTTGGTGCAGATTTAACTGCTCTTGATGTTTCATTTGCAAAGGTACAAAAATTATTCAAAAATCTCTCATCTTAAACGTTTTTCTTCTAAAAAAGTCACCAAATACGTTATTCTGAATTTTGCTTCCCGATAAATCAATTCATAGATTATTCATGGAAATTTATAACCTCCCAATAATACATCAAATTGTAAGAAATAAGACAAGAGAGACATATTTTTACGATATTATGTGCAAAAGTCAAAATAAAACCATACATTTGCAAACAATACAAATCATTTTTCCACGTAAGCGATTAAGCTGAACGAGAAAAACAATGATTGCCCCAAAGGCTAACAAATTCATTTTAAAAAAAACAACCCCCTAAAAACAGATTGAACTATGAAAAAGAGATGGTACCTCCTTCTTGCACTCCCACTGGTATTGGGTACTCCCACCATGCTATCATCGTGCGGTGATGATGAACCAGACCCTATTGAAAAACCTAACAACCCCGACACGCCAAACACTCCTGGCGATAACAATCAGGGAGAAACAAAACTTGACAGTGAGTCGCAAAAGCTTAAACTCCAAGCTACGGCACAAAGTTTTATGAAAGAAGTGCCTGCTGACGAAATGCGTAACCTCTCGCAGTTGGCAGACTACGTAAACGATGCTTACATTGATAACAGTAAATTCAGCAACGATGTAGTGACTGATTGGTTTAAAAAGCTAATTGATAGTAATTTATCGCCTGACGGAAAGAAAGATTTTAATAATTATTGGCGCGAAGAGTACTACAAGCGCATTATTGAACTCTCACAGTTCAAGGGCAAATTTGTTGCTGGCAAAGAAGGCTGGACAAAGTCGAATGCTGATGACCTGCAATTTGAGTTCAAGGATCAAAATGGCATAACCTGTGTATTGACTCTAAAGACAAGTGGCAAAACTGCGAAAGTCTATGTAGGTGAAACTTGGGGCGATTGCTATTCTGAAATGATTGATGGAGTAAATGGAGAGTATTGGAAATGGGTTGACGTGATTGAGAAAAACTACGTCTACGTTCCCGAACACATCACCACGACCCTTCTTCAAGGTGGCAACACGCTTGTTTCAGCTGAAGTAAACATTGACCACAGCCAATTTTCAGGACCTGAATACGACTTGTCGAAGGATGCAGTGTCTACCAATGCCACAGTTAAGATAAATAACTATGTGTGGGTTGTAGACCGCGCTGCACATAACAGCAAGGAAGGCTCAGCCTATGTAAAAGGCTCCATGTCGAAAGCTGGAAAAACTTTAGTTAGCTTTGAAGCTTCGGCAGCCGACACTAAACTCGACAAAGATGGCGAACTCTTGCAAGGTGGTGCTGCCAAGGTTAGCGTTAACATCTTGGGCGAAGTACAAATAAAAGGCACATGCTCTAACGTAAAGACGTTTGCCGACTATTTGGACAAAGCTGACCAGTTTGAAGAAAACGAAAGCCAGTTTAAGAGCTACGTAAATCAAGCTAACAGTTTGCTTAATTTGGGCATCTACTTTAATGGTGGAAGCATGCGTCAGGCTAAGGTGCAACTCGAATGTTTTGAAGATGGCTACGCAAATTGGAAAGATTGGACTTACGAACCAGTGCTTGTGTTTGATGACAACTCTACCTATTCTACATTCACAGCCTTCTTCAACGAAACAAGTTTCCGCGAAGTTATCAACAGTTTCGAAGACTTGGTACGTAGCTACGAAAAGCTAATTGAATTTGCTAACTAAATGCAACATGCTTTTAAGTGAGCATAGCTCTTAAAAAGCGTTCTCATCTTTTTGATGTGAAAATATCACTTCATACAACAGCCGTCCCCCTCACCAAGGGACGGCTGCTATGTATCGACAGCCATATAGTTAAGATGAACTTCACCCTACCAACTACTTTATTCATAACCTTTATGTTATTGCCCGTTGTTGCTCACGCTGAACGGGTTGATAGTTTGCGTCATAATGATTTGGGCGAAGCACAGGTTACGACCATAAAAAGTTTTAACCCACTTAAAGGTAGTTCGGCAGCACAAGTTCATTGGGACATGAAGCAGTTGCAAGCACTTCCGCAAATATTGGGCAATGCAGATCCCATACGCTATTTGCAAACATTGCCTTCTGTGCAAACCTCAACCGAATATGACGCAGGACTACATGTGCAAGGATGCAACAACGGACAAAATGCCATTCTGTTAGGAAAAGCCGTTGTATACAACCCTTCGCACTTAATGGGCATCTTTTCAACCTTCAATTCTTCACACTTCAAGGCATTGCATTTCACCACACAATCGTCAGCTGATAGTCCGTCGCGTTTAGGAGGTGTAGTACAAATGGAATTGCCTTCACTCCCAATTGAAAATCCTAACATTATAACAGACAATCAGAAAAACAAAGTTAGTGGAGAAGTATCACTTGGTCCGCTCACATCGCAAGGCACTTTGCAAATTGCGCCAACTTCACACGCCCTCATCACCCTGTCTGCCCGTCAGGCCTACTTCAACTTGCTTTACAGCAAATGGTTAGATTTTGGTGGAGATACTAATAAATATGGATTTGGCGACTACAATGCTACTATCAATCTGCGTCTTGGCAATCGCCACCATCTTATGCTGAATGGTTATTACGGACAAGACCGATTACAAGTTGTTTACTCGGGCCTTAACCAACCCTCTTCATTACATTGGAGCAACGCCGTTGGCGAAGTGAGTTGGCTCACCACATTTAAACATTGGCAGTTAACACAAAGTCTAACCTATTCAGCCTCAAAAAGTCAGCTGAAATTAAACTTTAACGATACCCAACTACACATTCCTGCACACATCAACACGCTCAGCTATCAAGCTGCCGCAACTAGTCAACACGCAAAGGTTGGAGCTGAGGTATTGTTGCACAATGTGCAGCCACAAAATCCACAAGTAAACAATCGTTATGGTACTGACATTGAGCCACAAGCTCTACAACGTACACAAGAATACACCTGCTTTGCCCTTTACAACACGCCCCTACCTTTTATAAAAGGCATTGAAACCGAGTTGGGCATTCGCACCACATTTTTTCATACTGCCGATTATGCACTTTATGTCAAAGCAAATCCATCGGCATTACTAACTTGGCACATTCGCGATAAACACCGATTGCAATTACAAGGAAGCATCGAACATCAATTTTTGCATCAAACGGGCTTTACCTCTCTTGGCATGCCTACAGAATTTTGGTTTGCTTCGTCACAGAACTACAAACCACAACGTGCCGAAAGCGTTTCGATACTCTACGATGCAGAAACGCGCAACAAAGCATGGCGCTTTGCTGCACAAATTTATTACAAACGCTTGCACCATCAAACAGAATACGATGACAACGTGCTCAGTTTGTTAGAGGGTATCTATTCTCTTGACAAAGCCTTGCTCAAAGGCAAAGGTAAAAACTATGGCTTTGGCATACAACTTACCCGACAACAAGGACGCATCACAGGATGGGTAGGCTATGCCTATGGACGCTCACGACGAAATTTTAACAATGCGAGGTTTCAAGGCACTTATCCGTCAAACTACGAACGATTGCACGAGTTCAATTTGAATGTCATGTGGCGAGCAACAGCTCAATTATCATTTAGCAGTACAGCTCTTTGTGCATCAGGAACTCCATTCACAGCGCCAAAAGGTTTTTACATGATAAACGGATATGTGGTGGCAGATTACGGACAACGTAATGCTGCACGCATTCCTACTTACTTTAGGGTTGACTTAGCAATGAATTACGAATTTAAGCCTCGCACTCCCTTACAACGTTTCAGACATAGCTTGAATGTGTCTTTATTCAATGCTTTGGGCATTAAGAATACCTTATTTTACCGTCTTAAAACATCGGCAGACACCTTCTATTATGGACCTGTGAGATTTTTAAAATATCCACTCCCTTCATTTAATTACAAACTAAGCTTTTAGAACGCCCCTTTGAACAAGTATTCCCCTCCCCAAAAAACGTTTCAACTCATGAATATCAATAAACAACTCCAATGGTTTCTGCTACTTATGATATGGGGCATATTGCAAACAGGTTGCGCAGATTCGCCCTACGACACCGATGGCCCTCAGCTTGTTGTGGAAGGATGGATAGACGCTGGCGGTCATCCCATTGTTTTTGTCACAACCTCCTTGCCTTTCACCTCCACCGACAAGAACCAAACAGACTTTAGCTCGCATATACTAAATTGGGCTAAAGTAACGGTGAGCGATGGCGAACAAACCGTAGTGCTTACAGGACGTGTGATGCGCAACTATCCCATTCCCTATGGTTTCACAACGGGACAAATGCGCGGACAAGTGGGCAAAACGTATAAGTTAACTGTAGACTATGCCGATTACCACGCTCAAGCCATTACAACCATCCCCCACCCTTGTCCCATCGACTCGTTTAGATATGCCCTTTTAACCAAAGCCGACACCTTGTTTGAGCTTCGTGCCTATGCCTCACACTTAAACCTACCTACTGGGGGTGCATGCAAATTCTTTGTGATGCGTCGAGGCAAAGACAAGCACTACCTTTCGTGCAACATGGGATTGTTTGCAGCACAAGCTGTTAGCCCTCATGCTGTTTTTCCCGTTCTTCAAGGGCATCGTTTAAGAAATGGAAAGCACGACAAATATTCGCCCTACTTTTCAACATCCGACACTTTATTGGTGAAATTTGCAACCCTTGATGCTGCTGCTTATCGCTTTTGGAAATCATACGAAGAGAACCTATCTCTTTCCTCATCCCCCTTCTTTGGGAGTGCTAATGCTTTGCAAGGAAACATAAATGGTGCTTTGGGGTATTGGTGTGGATATGGAACGCAAGAATATGTTTTTGGTCCTATAGCACCTCAAGGCACACAAAAATCCAAGAAGTGATCTTATAGTAGTCTGTAAAGTCTAAAAGTTCCATAAATAACCCCTTTCGAGGTTTGGGTTAGCGCATGAGAACCTCAATAGAATGTAATACTTATTACTTATTACTTAATACTTAATACTGATGAACATTTTTGACTAAAGAAACAGACCTTTATGGCTAAAAAAACAAGCGGCTGTACGCCTAGGCCCAATTGCACACCTACGGCGTGCGAAGTTTGAGGCTATTGCATACGATAACCAGGCATGAGAGTTCGGAGGGACAAGCCTCCTCACTCTCATACCTGGCTACCATATATCACCCCGAATGGGGTGAGGATGGCGTAAGAGACATTGATTAATTCTTATTCAATTAATCAAACACCGAATTTTCTCAGTGAGCCGCATTTTGTACCAAGTTATTTTTTTGTTACTAAATACAATAAGTAGGTGTTCGAATTTTATTTTTACATTAAAAGTGCGTTGTCGGGATGCAAATATTTTAATCGTTGGATGGAACATAGCGGACTATGTGATTGAGGACTAGAAATACAATCGCGTCCGAGGACGTGCTTTCAATGTGAAAGTAACACTTGCTGAGCGTATAAAATATTTTGAACACCTACTTATTATTTCCCGTACGTGTCGTAATCATATTCCACAGAAATTTCCACATTGAAATCGCGCACCCATAAAAGATCAAAGATAGAGAAGCTGGTATGATCATAGAGATTGTGGAATGGGTATATGAGATGCATGTCGGCAGTTTGTTCTGGGTCTAGCCCATCATTCCAATTGTCGATCTGCTCGTTCAAGTAAAGCATATAATTTTCCGAATCTGGTCCACTTCCATCGCATCTCCAACCACTACCCATTACCCCATCTTCATAAAATGGCACAAATTTACCGTATGCGCCACACAAAAGGTTCCAAATCACTTTTTCTTTTTTTGACTGATTGGGATGTATAGGAGAAAACTGATATGCCATGAAGCACTTGCCTATGGCCGTAATTTCATAGTGTGATTCCGTTTGCCTCAATGCATTATAGGCAGAAATAACGGCAAGGCGCATTCGCAATAGTTGCTCAGTTAAAGCCTTGTTGAAGTCTCCGAGCAGTTGTTTATAATGGTCATCCATTATAAACAACTTGTCGAGCAACCGCTTTCGTACGGTAAGCAGATGCTTTATCGCCTCTTTCTCACCACTATTTTTATTTCTAAACCAATGTCTCTCATTCAGCCAATAAAGATGGCATATTTCTCTTTCAATTAAATCAATAGATGGTAATTTAAATATTTCCTGTACTGTCATATTTTATAGTTTTATCGTTTTGGCTAGCAAAAATATTTACGTGCCGACTCAATTATCTATCAATACAAATAAATGCTCATCGCCTCTCCACCATTCTGCACGCTACCACTAAGGTTGTGATAGTCGAGCTCGGGATTATCGGGGAACAATGCAGGGAGAACTTTCTTGATTGAAAATGATCCGTTCATGGCAGGCATATAGAAAGCGAAGACTTAGCAAAAAATTTGCGAAGACCTTTTGAAGAACGAACAAATTCATAGCAAAAGCAATACGTAAGCATTGTCGGATGCAAAAAAATCAAACATCAAATTAGATAACCATTTTCATCTTCATGGAACAACCCATCAATATCATCATAATAGTCATAGAATTTATCCCATTCAGCTTCAACTACTTCCTTGGTAATATTATCAGTATACCACTTGTCAGCTAAATAACAAGCTAATTCATGTTTATTATGAATAACTGTTTCTAACTCTGGATTTAAGTAGGTAAAAACACTAATAAGAAGTTCTAAACCAGTTTTTGGCATCTCATTAAACTTTTTTTCCACGAAAGTAATAATTTCTTCTTTTTTCATACGAAAATTATTTGTGCCGTTTTGTAATCTCACAGC
>UQPD01000132.1 GCA_900542795.1 uncultured Prevotella sp.
TCGGCAGCGTCAGATGTGTATAAGAGACAGGGGTAGGGTAGGGATAATTTATGGAAATAAAAATACAATTACGTCTGATTATTTGGTGGTGTCAAATAATGATTGTAAATTCACAATGGAAATATAAACATCGTAGATTATGGCACTTAAGTTATATCCATTAGGTTTACAGACTTTCGAGCGAATCCGCAAAGAAGATAAACTCTATATAGATAAGACGGAATATGTTTACCGTCTAACTCATACCAGCGGTACTTATTTCTTCTTGGGACGTCCACGTCGTTTTGGTAAATCCTTACTTCTAACCACCCTTCAGAGTTACTTTGAAGGAAAAAAAGAATTGTTCAGAGGTCTTGCTATCGAAAAACTTGAAAAGGAATGGACTGAATATCCCGTGCTCCACTTTGATTTGAGTGGAGGTAAACATATGGATAAGGAACAGTTGGAGAGATATCTCGCATTCATTTTGGAAACAGAAGAGAAAAAATGGGGAATTACACAACCACAAATAGATGTCAATAACCGATTAACAGAACTCATCAATACAGTATACGAGCAGTCAGGAAAACAGGTAGTTGTGCTTGTTGATGAATATGATGCACCCATGTTGGATGTGGTTCATGAGCAAGAACAGTTAGATAGCCTGCGCAATATCATGCGCAATTTCTATAGTCCTTTAAAATATAGCGAAGCAAAACTACGTTTTGTCTTTCTGACGGGTATCACTAAGTTTTCGCAAGTCAGCATCTTTAGCGAACTGAACAACATTACCAACATATCCATGAATGATGACTATGCAGGTATATGTGGCATTACCAAAGAAGAGCTTTTGACACAAATGGCAGAAGATATCGAGGAGCTTGCTTGCAGAAGAAATATGACGAAAGAGCAAGTTGTCGATAAGCTAAAAGAGTATTATGATGGCTATCATTTCACAAGATACTCATCCGATATATTCAATCCATATAGTCTGTTGAATTGCTTTGCAGAAAACAAGTTTGGTTCCTATTGGTTTACTTCTGGAACTCCAACTTATCTCATCAATATGATGCGAAAGTATCAGGTAGTTCCTACCGACGTCATCACCCGTGTGGAGGCTGATGTAAGCGAGTTTGATGCTCCTACAGAGACTATGTCAACCATCATGCCTCTGCTTTACCAAAGCGGATATATCACCATTAAGGAATATAATGAAGCTTATAACTATTATGTTCTTGCTGTTCCTAACAAGGAGGTGAAAATGGGACTGACCAAGGCACTGATTCCATCATACGTTACACAAAATACGCTTGTAACAACCAATACAGCCCGTCGTATCGCGCAGGCTTTGGATATGCGGAATATGGAAGAAGCTTTGACCTTGCTTCAAACATTTCTGGGAACAATTCCTTATTGTAATAATACACATTACGAGGGACATTACCAACAGATGCTCTTCATTATATTCTCTCTGCTTACAGACTATCTTGTGGACGTTGAAGTTCATACACCTAATGGCAGAGTTGACATCGTATTGCTCACTCATACAGACCTTTTTCTGTTGGAGATTAAATTGGACAAGAGTGCACAGCATGCGATTCAACAAATCAATCTGAAAGATTATCACAAACGCTTTGCGCTAAGCGGAAAACCAATAACTAAGGTAGGTATCAACTTCGATAGTACAACAGGAAATATTGAAAGTTGGGTTATTGAAAAAGCTTAAGGGTGGTTTTAAAAACTCATAAATCGCTCATTTTAAGTTTTTAAAATCCAATTCAATCAAAAAAACTGCTGAAAAATTTGGTGCGTTCCACAAAAAACAGTACTTTTGCACCCGTATTGAAGAGGGGCTCTCTTTGGTACACCCTAAGTTTGGGGTATGGTGTAATGGTAACACTGCAGATTCTGGTCCTGCCTTTCCTGGTTCGAGTCCGGGTACCCCAACAAACTTATAAAGCTTTATCCTTTGGTTGAGGATAAACATGTGTCTGGGGTATGGTGTAATGGTAACACTGCAGATTCTGGTCCTGCCTTTTCTGGTTCGAGTCCGGATACCCCAACTTATAAGATGGCTGTTGAATGAAAAGTTCAACAGCTTTTTTTTATGTCTACGCTCAAAGCATCTACTTGCTGCTTTGAGCGTGAAACAAACAGAGTTGTAAATAGGAAAAATGATGTTTCCTCAAAACCATTTGTCTGTTTTTTTAAGAACCACCCAAATGTAAAAAAGTTATTTCTTTTTAGCTGAATACCTTTCTATCTGCTAAGAATTGCGTAACTTTGAACCGTCATATATTAGAACATAAAAAACATCTAACATATTCTATGAAAAAGTCTCAGCAAAATAAATTAGGTAATAGCTGTGCTACTCTTGTAATGGCGCTCCCGTTAGCGGTTGCAGGACTCACATTTACACCTCAAGGTGTACACGCTTTGCCTTTAGCAAGCGGACTTGTGCAAATGTCAGCGGCAACAACAGCCACTACTTCAGCCAATCCTATTAAGAGCGCAGCAAAAATCAATCCCACTACAGTGGAGTTGACTTATGCTGATGGTAAACAACTCACTATCGACTTCTATGGTGACAACATCTTCCGTCTTTTCCGCGATGACAATGGAGGTGTCGTACGCGATCCGCAAGCAACGCCCCCTGCAAAGATTTTGGTGGATAATGCACGTCGCAATCCGTTGGCAGTTGACTTGCGCGATGAGAAGGATGGAGTGGTAATTGCTACCAATCGTGTTTCTTTGCGTTTCGACAAACAGACCGGTCTCCTCTCAGTTATCAATACCAAGAATGGCGAATTGGTAATTGAAAGCGTAGCACCTGTTAGCTTTGACAAAAATAGCACAACGCTCACGTTGAAAACTCGTTCAGGCGAATACTTCTATGGCGGTGGTGTGCAAAACGGACGTTTCAGTCATAAGGGTAAGAGCATTGCCATTGAAAACACCAATAACTGGGTAGATGGTGGTGTAGCTTCGCCCACTCCTTTCTATTGGAGTACAAAGGGCTATGGCATGATGTGGAACACCTTTAAGCCTGGTCGCTACGACTTTGGTGCTACTGAGCAAGATAAGGTGATTCTTTCGCACCAAGAGGACTATCTCGATGCCTTCTTTATGGTAGACGAACAACCTGTTGACCTCCTTAACGACTTCTATCAGCTCACAGGTAATCCTGTGTTATTGCCTAAGTTCGGTTTCTACGAAGGTCACCTCAACGCTTATAACCGCGACTATTGGAAGGAAGCTGAAAACGGCTTTATGCTCTACGAAGATGGTAAGCGTTACAATGAAAGTCAAAAGGATAATGGCGGTGTAAAAGAAAGCTTGAATGGTGAAAAGAACAATTATCAGTTCTCAGCCCGTGCAGCTATCGACCGTTATTTCACCAATGATATGCCCTTAGGTTGGTTCCTTCCCAACGATGGTTATGGAGCAGGCTACGGACAGACCAACTCTCTCGATGGCAACATTCAAAACCTTAAAGAGTTTGGTGACTATGCCCGTTCAAAGGGTGTGGAAATTGGTCTTTGGACACAGAGTGACCTCCATCCCAAAGAAGGTATTGAACCTTTGTTGCAACGCGACATTGTGAAAGAAGTGCGCGATGCTGGTGTGCGTGTGCTTAAAACCGACGTAGCTTGGGTAGGTTATGGCTATTCATTTGGTTTGAATGGTGTGGCAGATGTTGCCGAAGTTATGCCCTACTATGGTTCGAACGCGCGTCCTTTCATCATCTCGCTCGATGGATGGGCAGGTACACAGCGTTATGCTGGTATTTGGAGTGGTGACCAAACAGGTGGTGATTGGGAATATATTCGTTTCCACATCCCTACATTCATTGGTTCGGGACTTTCAGGTCAGCCAAACATCACAAGTGACGTAGATGGTATTTTTGGTGGAAAGAACGTGCCTGTAAATGTGCGCGAATTCCAGTGGAAGACCTTTACACCGATGGAACTCAATATGGACGGCTGGGGTGCTAATCCCAAATATCCTGAAGTGCTTGGCGAACCAGCTACAAGTATTAACCGCTCGTACCTTAAGCTCAAGAGCGAATTGATGCCTTACACCTATACTATTGCTCGTCAGGCAGTGGATGGTAAGCCAATGATTCGTGCCATGTTCCTTGACTATCCTAATGACTACACGCTGGGCACTGAAACTCAGTACCAGTTTATGTATGGTCCGTCGTTCCTTGTAGCACCAATTTATAAGGACACGAAGATGGATAAGGAGGGTAATGACGTGCGCAATGGCATTTACTTGCCCGAAGGTCGATGGGTAGACTATTATAATGGTGATGTGTATGAAGGTGGACGCATTATTAACAACTACGATGCTCCCATTTGGAAGTTGCCCGTATTTGTAAAGGCTGACGCCATCATCCCGATGACCAACCCCAATAATAACCCCACACAAATTCGCAAGGATTATCGTGCTTACGAGATTTATGCTACAGCCAATGGCAGCTGCGCCTTTAGTCAGTATGATGATGATGGCGAAACACAGGCTTACCTCAATGGTCAGTGTACACGTACCGAAATCTCAACTTTTGCCAATGGTAAGGGTAAACTCAATGTGGTAATCAATCCTACATTCGGTAACTACAATGGTTTTGAGGCTCAGAAAGAAACTGAACTCCGCATCAATGTGAGCAAAGAACCTAAGGGCGTTAGTGCTAAGGTGGGCAAGAAGAGTGTGAAGTTGGCAAAGGTTACAACCTTGGCAGACTTTGAGAAGGGTACAAATGTATACTTCTACAACGAAAAGCCCAACTTGAATCGCTTCTCTACACCTGGCAGTGAGGCTGCTAAGAAGGAGATTTTGAAGAATGCACAGTTGTTGGTGAAGATTGGCAAAACTGATGTTGCTGCCAACTTGATTGATGTGAAGGTTGATGGCTTTGAATATGCACCTGCCGATCGTCACCTCACTCACACAGGTGCTCTTGCTGCTCCTGTAGTAGACTTTACTGAAGAGAATACAGGTGTGTTCAGCCTCACTCCTTCATGGAAGAAGGTGGATAATGCCGACTTCTATGAAATTGAATATGGCGGTATGCTTTATTCAACTATCCGCGATACAGAATTTACTATCGATGGTCTTGAAGCTGAAACTGACTACGCCTTTAAGGTGCGTGCGGTGAACAAGGATGGTTATTCTGATTGGAGCAAGGTGAGTGCAACTACTAAGAGCAATCCTTTGGAATTTGCCATTAAGAATATCAAGGCGCAGAACTCTGCTGAAGACCAACCTGGTCAGGGCATTAACAAGATGTTCGACTTCGACGAAAAGAGTCCTTGGCATACCAAGTGGGGTAAGGGTGAAGGCGTACCTGCTGACATCACTATCGACCTCCGTTCGGTTAACAAACTCGATCGTTTGGTTTACATTCCACGCGAAGATGCTGGTAATGGTACATTGCTCGCAGGTACCTTCTCATACAGTAGCGACCGTCAAACATGGAGCGCACCCGTTAAGTTTGAATGGGCACAGAATGCTGAGCACAAGACATTCAACTTTGAGGGTAACCCCGAAGCTCGCTATGTGAAGTTGCACCTTGACAAGGCAGTAGGTAACTTTGCTTCAGGTAGTCAGATGTACATCTTTAAGGTTCCTGGTTCTGAAAGCTTCTTCCAAGGTGATATCAACCACGATAAGCGCATCGATGAGAACGACTTGACTTCTTACATGAACTACACTGGTTTGCGTAAGGGGGATAGCGACTTCGACTATGTAAGCGCAGGCGACATCAACAAGAATGGTTTGATTGATGCTTACGACATCTCATGCGTTACTACCGAACTCGATGGTGGTGTGAAGAACTCTAACGACAAGGTGAAGGGTAGCCTCGTGCTCACTCCGAACAAGAAGTCTTTTGCTGCTGGCGATATGGTAGAAATTACTGTAAGTGGCAAGGGCTTGCACTATGTGAATGGTTTGAGCTTTGCACTTCCTTATAGCACTGACGAGTTTGAATATGTTGGTACGGAATTGCTCAATATGAAGGATATGGTGAACCTCACTTACGACCGTTTGCACACGAATGGTCAGAAGGAATTGTTCCCCACCTTTGTGAACCGTGGTAACAACTTCCTCCTCGATGAAGGCAATAACAACCTCTTCGTTATCAAGTTCAAGGCTAAGAAGGCTGGTAAGTTCAACCTCAAGGCTAAGGATGGCATGTTGGTTGACCGCAACCTCGGTACGGTAACATTCTAAAAAATATTCTGAAAAAATATTCTGAAAAATCCCCATTGCAAGGTGTTGGCTTTGTAATGGGGATTTTTCTTTTTTTGAAGTTTAGGAGAAAACTTGTTGTGTTATGTCTTCAAAAATGTATACTTTTGTAGACGAGAGATGATAGAGTTATAAACCTAAAAAAATAAGCATATGAAACAATCTATATTGCGTTGCATGGGCATGGTGCTTCTTTTAGTCCTTTGCTCCTTTACAAGTTTTGCGCAGAAAGTTGTAAATGTTGAGGCTGAAATAACCTTCCCTGCTCCGTTAAACATGAGTCCGATTGAGGCAAAGGCTGAAGCCTTGCATCAAGCCAAGGTGAAGGCTTTGGCTGACAAGTTTGGTACTACAATTTCGCAGATAAACACTTCGTATGAAAAGGAGAAGAATGGTAAACTGACAGACAAATTTATTTCGTTGTCGGAGGATGAGGTGCGTGGCGAATGGATTGAAACTTTGGGTACGCCTGAGTATAAACTGACTATGACAGACAATGCGTTGCTTGTTACAGTTAAGGTAAAGGGACGTGCACGTGCCATAACGCATGCGGCTGTTAACCTTAGTGTCAAGACTTTGCGCAATGGTACGGAAGATACTTTTGAAACAGCTGAGTTTAAAGATGGGGATGATATTTATCTGTCGTTTCAGTCGCCTATAAATGGTTATTGCTTGGCATATTTGGTGGATGAGGCGCAAACGGCATATTGTCTTTTGCCTTATCGCAACCAAACAACGGGTAGCTTTCCTATAAAAGCGAATAAGCACTATGTATTTTTCTCCGAAGAGAAGGCTACGGATATTTCACCTCAAATAGTGGATGCTTATACGCTATCAGCTGCAGACGACCACGAATTTAACCGTTTGTATGTCATTTTCTCGCCCAATGAATTTACAAAGGCGGTAGATAAGAGTTCGAGCAATTTGTTGCCACGCCAAACAACCTTCGAGGCTTTCCAAAAATGGCTTTCTCGTTGCCTCAAGTCTGATACTAAAATGACGGTTGTGGTGAAGAATTTGGTAATAAAAAAGGAATAAGTATTAAGTGTTAAGTATTAAGTCTGTCTCTTATACACATCTGACGCTGCCGACGATCTTACG
>UQPD01000133.1 GCA_900542795.1 uncultured Prevotella sp.
GCAAAGCAACTATCAGAATTTTAGAATTTTAAAATCAGAATTTTTAGAACCACCCATTAGTAATAAAGCAGATATTCATCGTTATGCATGCGAGATTCCACTCTGTTCCAATCAATCAAGAACCAGAAGTTTTTCACATAGTCAGCTCTTCTGTTTTGATAATCCAGATAATAAGCATGTTCCCATACATCAATGCACATCAGCGGACGCATGCCTTTTCTTATGGGATTTCCCGCATTGGGTTCCGACACAATTTGCAACTGATGAGCTTCGTCAAGTGCCAACCAAACCCATCCAGAACCAAACAAACTGATAGCCGCCTGTTCAAAAGCTTCGCGGAAAGCCTCTACCGAACCAAAGCGTGCCGAAATAGCCTGTGTAAGTGCCGACGACATATTAACAGGTTGTGGAGAAAGTTGCTTGAAAAACAAAATGTGGTTCCAAGCCTGTGCCGCATTATTCAGCAGTGCACCATCAGCCTTCTGTACAATCTCTTTAAGAGGCATGTCAGCAAAGGGCGTACCTTCAGCCAAACGGTTCAGGTTGTCAATGTAAGTCTGCAAGTGCTTGCCGTGGTGAAACGACAATGTTTGCGCACTCATGCGTGGTTCTAAGGCATCTTGTGCGTAGGGCAAAATTAACATGGAATGTTTCATAAGGCTACTTATTTTTAGGATTATGCGAGCGTGTGCATGTGCGTATGCAAGGTTTTAAGCACATGCTCAATGGCGAATGTAGGAATAAAATAAATACCGCGCCACTTTTCTTTCATTTTTTTTGAATGATTGTATTTTGTTTTGAAACATCTGCTGCCTAAAAAACCGAATAAAGAATTCATTCCCTAAGGAAAATCAAAAGTTTTTTGACTTTTGTTTTGTCCTTCTCTCGGTTTGCACTAACTTCGCGTTCGTAAAAAGAAAAAAACATGACACCGATATTTATAGCAGGACCATGCGTCATTGAATCAGCCGAATTGCTTGATACCGTAGCAGCAAAGTTGGTTGAAATTCAACAACATATAGGAATGAAGTTCTATTTCAAAGCTTCGTTCGATAAGGCAAACCGCACATCCATCCACTCGTTTAGAGGTCCTGGACTTGAAAAAGGACTTCAAATGTTAGCTGATGTGAAGAGTAAATACGGACTTCCTTTGCTTACCGATATTCACGAAAGCTATCAAGCCAAAGCTGCAGGCGAAGTGGTAGACGTGTTGCAAATACCCGCCTTCCTTTGCCGTCAAACCGACCTTTTGGTTGAGGCTGCTAAGACTGGTTGCGTAGTCAACATAAAGAAAGCCCAATTCCTTTCGGGCGATGACATGCGTTTCCCCGTAGAAAAGTGTCGCGAAGCAGGTGCACAAGAAGTTTGGCTCACTGAGCGTGGCAATATGTTTGGCTATAACAACCTGATTGTAGATTTTCGCAATCTGCCCCTAATGCAGCAATATGCCGACCGTGTTATAATGGACTGCACACATTCAGTGCAACGTCCAGGTGGTGCAGGAGGCACAACAGGTGGCGATCGTCAGTTTGTTCCCCAAATGGCAATGGCAGCAAAAGCTTTTGGTGCGCAAGGTTATTTCTTCGAAACCCATCCCGATCCTGATCATGCAAAGAGCGATGGACCCAACATGCTCTATCTTGATGACCTCGAAGCACTCATCCAAAAGTTAGTAAAAGAGGATTGATATAACTAATCATACAAAACAGCTCTCACAAAAAAAAAGAACTGCACATCTTATATTATGAGTAAATGGACAGAAACAGCCATCAAATGTATTGAGGACGAAGCCAAAGCCCTGCTCGAACTCATCCCCAACATTGACGGTGATTTTGATAAAACAGTAGAACTGATACTCAACTGCAAAGGCAAACTGGTAGTAACGGGTGTTGGTAAGAGCGGACACATAGGTGCCAAGATAGCTGCCACATTGTCGTCAACAGGAACTCCGAGCTTCTTTATCAATCCGCTCGATGTGTTTCATGGCGACTTAGGTGTTATTCAGCACGATGATGTAGTGTTAGCAATTTCAAACTCAGGTCAAACCGATGAGTTGTTACGCTTCTTGCCCTATCTGCTTGAAAATAACATCCCCGTTATAGGCATGAGTGGTAATCCCCATTCCCTTTTGGCAGAATATGCCACAGCTCACCTCAATGCAGCCGTAAGTCACGAAGCTTGTCCTTTAGGTTTGGCACCCACCTCGTCAACCACAGCCGCTTTAGCTTTGGGCGATGCTTTGGCATGTGCCTTGATGGAAGCTCGCAACTTCAAGGCATCCGACTTTGCACAATACCATCCCGGTGGCACATTAGGCAAGCGTTTGTTAACCAAGGCACGCGATGTGATGCGTACTGAGGATTTACCAACCATACCTCCCACCATGAAGTTGGGCGAAGCTGTTATTCACATGAGCAATGGGCGTTTAGGCTTGTGCGTAGCCGTAGAGAACGATCGTGTTGCAGGCATTATTACCGATGGCGATATACGTCGTGCTATGGAAAATTCGCAAGATAATTTCTTCCAACTCACAGTAGCCGACATTATGACACGCACCCCTAAGGAAGTATCGCCCGACACCAAGATTACACAGATTGAAAAAATATTGCATCAACACAAAATTCACTCCGTCTTGGTAGTAGACGAGCATAAACACTTGTTAGGGGTGGTCGACTCGTTTAGCACAATGATTTAAAGGGGCTACTCCTTATATATATAAGGGAAAACATTCCTATATATATAAAGAAGTGTCATCCTATAAGTAGGTATTCAAAATTAGTTTATATTGAATTGTCGTATTGTTTTGTTTCTACAGTTGTCTTGAAGAAGGAGCGTAGCGAGCTACGTGACTGATGAAAGGCAGCTGTAGGGGCAAAAGAATGCGGCAAGGCAATATGAAACTGAAAAAAACTGGTATTGATAGTATAAAATAATTTTGAATACCTACTTAAAATAAAGCGGGCAAGCAGGTGTTTCGAAATCCTTTGAAATACCTACTTGCCGCGTTTTATTAAAAAACTATTCGATGATTTAAATGCATCCATACAGTTCATTACCTGCCGCCTTGCGGCATATATTTGCATTCTTAATTGTCATATTCTTGAGCCATTTTATCTATTTGCCAGCGTTGGCACAGAAGTGTCGACCCACAAAGCACAGCGATTCTGACATAGTAAGCTTTTTGCAAGAAGACTTCGGTGTAAAGTTTACAGGCAACAACCGTCTTGTGGTGTTTAAGACCGGAAAGGAGAAGTTCGACGATCTTCTCCCCGCTTTGCGTGCAGCCAAACAGAGCATACATCTTGAATATTTCAATTTCCGCAACGACTCCATTTCCAAAGAACTCTTTGCCATTTTAGTACACAAGGCAGCCGAAGGTGTAAAGATACGTGCTCTTTTCGATGGTTTTGGCAACAGTTCAAATAACCGTCCGTTGCGTGCGCGTCATCTCGATAGTTTGCGTGCGCGAGGTGTAGAAATCTATGAGTTCGATCCCATTCGTTTCCCTTGGATAAACCACGTCTTTCATCGTGACCATCGCAAAATCGTAGTGATAGATGGCGTAATAGCCTACACGGGAGGTATGAATGTGGCAGACTATTATATTACGGGCAAACCAGAGTTTGGTGAGTGGCGCGACATACACACCCGTGTTGAAGGCGATGTAGTAGGAGAGTTGCAAAAAGTGTTCATCAACTTTTGGAATCGTGTAACGCATCAAGACGTGCATGGTCCCGAATACTATCCAGGCGGACGTGATGCACGCAAGGACTTTGGCATGCTCAAGCAAGACACCACACCCACAGCAGGAAGCAAAACGATAGGTGTGGTTAATAGAGCCCCCAAAGAAAGTCCGCGCATCATTCACGACACCTTTGTTCATGCCATCGAGCATGCCCAAGAGCAAATATTGATAATCAATCCCTATTTCACCTTGTGTCGTCACATCAAGCGAGCCCTTAAAAAAGCAGCACGTCGTGGTGTCGATGTACAAATCATGGTATCGCAAAAGAGCGACATCCCCGTCACGCCACGTGTAGTAGAGTATAATGCCCACAAACTCATGAAGGCAGGTGCCAAGATGTATTTCTTTACAGGAGGATTTCATCACAGCAAAATCATGATGGTCGATAGTCTCTACTCATTTGTTGGTTCAGCCAATCTCAACAGTCGTAGCTTGTCGTTCGACTATGAGTGCAACATGCTTGTCGCCGATCAATACACCACCGCTCAGTTGCAAAACATCTTCTTTCACGACCGTGACACCCGTTGTTTCCTACTAACACCAGAGATGTGGCAGCATTGGGGACGTTGGAAAAAGACCAAAGGTTGGCTCTTCCACTTCCTCAGTCCTTTTGTGAAATGCGATAAAAAAGAAGGAGACAATAGCGGACTTGGCGACTTTGTGATGCACGAGGTCGATGAAACGCGTGCATAATCCTGGACATTTTTGATTCATTGATGGACATTTTGACTAAAATAAAAAAGTCATTCATCCCCCATTCAAGAATGATTTATGACCATTTCCAAGCGCGAAGCGCAAAAACATTTATGGGATTTTATGTCTCATTGATGGGAATTTTTGACCAAAAGAAAACAGTCATTCATGACAAGAATAATTTTTGTCTCATTCATGGACATTTATGACCAAAAGAAAAAGTTTTGCATTCAATAGCTTGTAATACTTAATACTTAAGTAAGTCGTAAGAATTAGTTTATACTAAGCTGCATGTTGTATAAAATTAATTACGAGTTCAGAACCGATAGCGGCTAAAGCTCGATTTGTAGCGTAAAATAAGGATTCCGTGGAAAAATAATCCATGGGTCTGAGCCATTTGCCCTTAAGAATTCGCCACAACGTCTCAGCAATATTCAGATGAGGACTATATGGCGGCAGAAAGAAAAGAAACAAATCACGCTTCTCCCATATCGGGCGAAGTTCTTTCATGAGTTTACATCTGTGTACGCTTGCATTATCAAGCACTACAAATGTTTTCTTGCGGATACGCAGCGACATTTTGTCAAGAAAATCAGCAATCTTTTCAGCCGTCATGTTCTCCATAGTGCAGAACCCTTCATATTGGTTGTGACGATCAATCATTCCGAAGATGTTGAGTCTGGGACCTCTTTCTGAAGGAATATACACATCCTCTCCACGAAACTGCCAACCATAAGGAACATAACCCTCCGTGCAGATATGACTTTCATCCCCATAGTAAAGGTCTATGAGGCCAGCGATTGACTGTTGCTCGAGTTCTTGCAGCTTCTCGGTCTTATACGCATAGAGCTGCGGCGAAGGCTTACCCTTTGGACGTTTTCTTATACGTCTATATCTCGCGCCAATGCGGATAAAAAAGCCCTGAAGGTACTCTCGCTAGCTTTTTTGCCAGATGCTTGTTGCCAGGCTTCCTTTGCCTTCATTACGCTCTGTCTGTCGTTTTCGATGGCAATACGTACGGCATCCTCATCAGAGTTGTCCATTATGGGCTTGCGACCTCGTCCAGGGCGTGTCTCTAGACCTTTAATGCCTTCGGTCTCGAATCGCTTCACCCAAGAATTTACGGATATATGTGTCTGTTCTGTCTGCACTCCAACTTCTTTAGAGGTTAAGCCTTTGGCTTTTAGGAGAATTGTGCGACAGCGCATACGATATGCGTGGCTCTTGCCTTGACGAAATCCTTCTTCCAATTGTAAACGTTGCTCGTCTGTCAGTTGTATAACTTTAATTTTTGCGATTGTCATAGATGCTTCGGTTTATAATGCACAAATCTACGCAAAATTCTCGATATAAACTAATTTTCAACATCTACTTATTACTTAATACTTATCTATTTATGCAATCGGAAAATAGTATAACCACCGCAACACCACCTTCCACGCAGAACAAGCGCTCCACTCAAATAACCATCGTGAAAGCCCTTGCCATAATCTGCGTAGTACTTTCGCATGCAGGCATCAGTGGTTGGCTTTCGCACTTTGTGTTTATATTCCATGTACCCATCTTCTTTCTTTGTGCGGGCTATTTCTTCCACACCAAGTATTTAAGTGATGAGCGCAGCTTTGTGATGCACCGCATCAAAGGACTTTATTTGCCCTTTGTGCGTTGGAGCGTATTCTTCCTAATTCTGCACAATCTGCTCTTCACCTGTGGCATACTGAGCGAACAACCCCAATTCGGTAATGCCACAATGGGCGTACTCCATCCTTATAACTGGACCCAATGGAGTCAGCACCTATGGAGCATCGTGTTCAATATGTCGGGCTATAACAGTTTTTTGTGCGGCACCTTTTGGTTCTTCCGAGCCTTATTCGTAGCCAGTCTATTGTTTTTGGTACTGTTTAAAGTCATACGTAAAAGTCCCCGTTTTGCCTCCAACCAACAAGCTGGTTGGGCACTCCTTGTGTGCGGCTTGTTGCTAACATTGTGGAAGACCACCTGTGGACTTCATATAACAGGTTTAGCCCAAGGAGGTTATCGCGAACTCTTAGGCTTATCGTTTATGGCAGCAGGTTTCCTCTTACGTCAATACAACGTAATTGAAAATCTTACGTGGAAGATCGCCTTGCCCAGCATAGTGCTTTTACTCGTGGCATCCTTCTTCTTCCCTTCAAGCATGGCATTCAATGGCACCACCATCGACCTCGTTTCCATCTTCCTTCCAGCCATAGCCGCTTTCCTTGCCATAGCTTATGGTTCACAGTTTATCGACCGTCATAACACCCTCCTCAAACGTTCGCTCGTACACATTGGCGACAATACACTCTATATCTTTGCCTTCCACATCGTAGCCTTTAAAGTCGTTAGTGCGCTTAAGGTAGCCTACTATGGTTTGCCTTGGGAGGCCGTAGGTGGTCATCCCACCGTACTTAATCCAACCAGCAATGCACTTTGGGTTATACTCTATGTTCTGGCAGGTGTAGGCATACCTCTTTTATGGATGGCAGGCTACCGTTGTGTGCAGCCTTACGTGAAGCAAGGCGAAGTCAAAGTGGTAGAACTCTTGCTTATGGCAGCAGACTATTTGCTCAAAGGCATTGTCTTTGCCCTCAAAGCCCTTATCGCAGGTCTCATCTTTTTAGTCCTTAATTTTAGACGTCTGAGTATAGCTGCAGCTAAAGGCATCGCTCGCTTCTTTGTTTTCATCTATCGCAGCATCAAGCAAACCTTTAAAGATATTATGGATGCTTCGAGTACGAAGGATGAATAAAGATTTAAGTATTAAGTATTAAGTATTACAAACTATTTAAAATCAAGTAATAGGTAATAAGTAATAAGTAATACAAACTAAGTGGAATCAAGTAA
>UQPD01000134.1 GCA_900542795.1 uncultured Prevotella sp.
ACTTATTACCTATTACTTATTACTTGAAAAGCTTACTTATTACTTGAAAAGCTTACTTATTACTTGAAAACCTTACTTGAAAAATCTGTTTTTCTGCCAAAACAGCTCTAAAATCAATAGGTTAGATTGCAAAATCGATAGTTAACTATCAAATAATATAAAACAGAGCAATTTTTTGGGGCTATAACTTGCATAAAAAACACAATGCCCTTACCTTTGCACTCGTAAACAAGAAACAAAAGCTAAACTAACGCGAAACGTATTAGTTCTGCATTTCCTCCTGTGAAGGAGCATATTGGTAAATTATTAGGATTTAGGTAAAAAGATTAGATTAGGTAAAAAGATTTGTAGAAAGGTAACTGTTAGATGGATGGCTCAGTAATGAGCCGGTGGGCGTGGCAATATTGCCTCGCACCACTTAAAAGGATGAGAAAGGGCGGAAGCCCTTTTTTTTTTGCCCATAACCCACCTACCATCACTTTTATAACAGATTTTGGGGCTTTCACTTTGTATTCACCCCAATTTGCCGTAATTTTGTGCTCATTATGAACGATAACGACTATTTATACTCGCAACCTGTGCTCGACTTTATCACGGTCTGTACAGAATATTGCAAGTTCCTTGAACAAT
Source organism: uncultured Prevotella sp. (assembly GCA_900542795.1). GTDB lineage: Bacteria > Bacteroidota > Bacteroidia > Bacteroidales > Bacteroidaceae > Alloprevotella. The sequence continues at coordinate 631 of UQPD01000134.1, forward strand.
GCGAAAATAAAGACGCTGAAGAGTTTACGCGTGTGATGCGCGGTTTGCTACCCATGCTTTATCTTAAAGCTACACTTATTGGCAGTGTGCCTGAAGAGCCCGGATGGAATGAACGCAAACTTACTGAAGCTGACTATGACTATGTGCGAACGACTGTGGCTCGCATCCTAAGCGATAAGGATGACTTCTTAGACGTGTTTGTTGAGGACTTTAAATACTCAGAACACCCTGTGCTATGCACCATCAGCGAGAACCTTGCCGATGTTTATCAGCAATTACGCGAACTCGTTGAAAACTTCCGCGAAGGCTACGAAGAGGCTATGCGCGTGGCTTTGTATGAAACACTTGAGGAGTTTGAACTGCAATGGGGACAAAAATTGCTGAATGCACTCAGAGCATTGCACGACGTGTATTGCAGCATGCGAGGATAAATACGTATTCAAAAAACAAACAGACTCTAAGACCGTGCGTCAACTATTTATAAAAACCGATAAGAAATTTATCCCCGAATTGCCACGCTTTGCTTTCGAAGGTCGCATATTTGTGGTGCAAAGTGTGAGCGAAGCCGAACGGGTGGTAAGGGCGTTGCGCCGTTCGCCTATTTTGGGCATCGACACTGAAACTCGTCCTACATTTCGGAAAGGACAAAACCACAAAGTGGCTTTGCTGCAAGTGGCTACCGAAGATATGTGCTTTCTGTTCAGACTCAACGAAATGGGGTTCCCCACTTGTCTCTCGCAATTGTTAGCCGACAAAGAGGTGCTAAAAGTTGGACTTTCGCTGAAAGACGACTTTTTAATGCTTAAACGTCGAGACCCCTCGTTTGTGCCCGATGGATACATTGACTTGCAACCTTATGCCAAGGCTATGGGCATTGAAGATATGAGTTTGCAAAAGCTTTATGCCAACGTGTTTCACATGCGCATATCTAAATCGGCTCAATTATCGAACTGGGAGGCTGATGTGCTAACCGAATCGCAAAAGGTGTATGCTGCCACCGATGCATATACTTGCATACAGCTTTACAAAGAACTCAAGCAAATTAAGGAATCTAACAACTTTGAATTGGTGGCTCCCGCCCCACAACAACCTGTTACTGCCGAATGAAAAAAGCTAAGAACCATCACAACATTCCCCAAGCCATGGTGGATGTTGACCATACCGATAACATAGTTACACTTTTTCTGCGTCGCGGAAAGAGCGAAAGCCTCAAACGTTTTCACCCGTGGGTTTTCTCGGGTGCCATTGCTGGTGCCAACGGCAAACTCTCTGAAGGAGACATTGTACGCGTAGTATCTAACGAAGGCGAACTCATGGGATACGGACACTACCAAATAGGATCTATCGCTGTGCGCATGCTCACCTTTGACGAAGAAACTATTGACCGTGCCTTTTGGCAAAAGCGCTTGACAGAGGCTTTCAACTTGCGCAAGGCTTTGAGGCTTACGGGGCGTGAAGACAACAACATTTACCGTTTAGTACATGGCGAAGGCGACCGCCTGCCTGGCTTGGTTGTTGACGTTTATGGACGCACTGCCGTAATGCAGGCACACTCGGTGGGTATGCACGTGTGTCGTGAGGACATTGCTGCAGCCTTGGTTGCCGCTTCGGATGGACTGATTGAAAATGTTTATTACAAGTCGGAAACAACCCTCCCCTTTAAAGCGGATTTGAACCAAGAGAATGGTTTCTTGGTGGGTGATGACAAAGGTAACATTGCAACCGAGAACGGACTTAAATTTCACATTGACTGGTTACGCGGACAAAAGACGGGCTTCTTTGTTGACCAACGCGAAAATCGTTCGCTTTTGGAACACTACGCACAGGGTCGCAACGTGCTCAACATGTTTTGCTACACAGGAGGATTTAGCGTTTATGCCATGCGCGGTAATGCCAACTTGGTGCATTCTGTAGATTCTTCGGCCAAAGCTATTGAGCTGACACGTGCCAATGCCGAGCTGAACTTTCCAGGCGACAAGCGCCACGAGGCTTTTGCTGAGGATGCCTTTAAGTTTTTAGAACAAGCTGGTAGTAACTACGACCTCATTGTGCTCGACCCTCCTGCATTTGCTAAACACAAGGATGCACTGCCCCGTGCCTTAAAAGGATACACCCGTCTTAACGCCATTGCATTCAAAAAAATTAAACCAGGTGGCATCATCTTTACATTCAGTTGTTCGCAAGCTGTGAACAAAGATCAGTTCCGTTTGGCTGTGTTTACTGCCGCTGCTCAGAGTGGTCGCCACGTGCGCATCTTACACCAATTGCACCAACCTGCCGATCATCCCATCAACATCTATCACCCTGAGGGAGAATACCTAAAAGGATTGGTTCTTGAAGTTGAGTAAGTTTTGTTGCTTAACTTACCGATATAATGAGAAATGGAGGGATACCGTTTTAACACGGTTCCCTCCATTTCTCATTTTTATCTTATGGTTGTCTATTACCATCAGAAACTAATTGGTAGGCATTCTATATCAATGTTCGAAAAAAAGTTTTAACATTGAATACTCCCCTATTTATTTAACTCTCCTTGCAGTTCATTTACCATGCCTGCTGCTGTTTTACCATTGGGAATGCCTGCAGGGGCAAAAGCTTTTACCATTGTGTTAAGGCGATTGAGAGCTTCGGTGTTGCCATTGTGCTTGTACTCCTCACGCAAGATGCGAATTTTCTCAGCCATTGCCACACCTTCAATAAAACGCTCGTAGCGAACCGATGAGCGAACACCTGGATAAATAAGATAGGTATCGCCTGGAGCAAACAAACGATAACGGCTGTCTGTGAGTGAATGGTCATCCCAATTCATCCACGACCAATGCAAATAGCCTTCAAAGTTATTTGCCACACAGAACACTGGCAAATAGGCTGCTTCAGCCGACAAACTATTTGTAAACAAGTTGGGTTCGGGCGTACTGCAACATGTGTAAGTTGTAGATACCCACCCCTTGGCTCGACGTGCAGCCAACTCCTCTTCGCTAAAGTTTTCGCCAAAGCCAATGCAGTAATCATAGAGCTTATCAACGAGTTCCTTGTGGTGCGTACCAGCCAAGGCCATCTTCATTCCAGGCACAGCCTCTTGCGCCACACGGTAAGCATCGAGCATATTACTTAGTCCACGCTCGTCCATTGCTATGCACGTTTTGTCGTACCATCCCTTGGCTTTAAGATGCGCTGCAAAGTTCTTCAGAAATGAGGTCCACAACTCCTTATACTCTTGACTCGAGGTTGTAGTTTTTAAGTCTACATCGCGCTGCAAAGCCTCATCATAGTAACGGAATGACATGTCCCAAGGTACCATCGAGAAACAGTTTATTTGCTTGTCGATGCCACATTCTTGACATGCCTCTACCCAACGATCGAACACGGAGTAATCATAGCGCCAAGTACCATTGCTACACTTAGTGGTTTGCACCATTGGAGAGAACTTGTCGAAACTCTGATCACCCCAAGGTTCATAGAATAAAATGGCTGAAACTACCTTCTGACCACTGCGAGCAAGAAGCTTTAGGTAGGGCTTTAGCGAGTCGATGTGTGCTTGACTCCAACGTTCTACGCCTGCTTGACGCGACACGGCATAAGGCTGTTGCCAAAAATCCACATGAAACTTCTGATCGTGTGCTGTGGGGAGGGTGCGATTGTTTACGCGAAGTTTTAAACTTAAGCGTTTAACCACCTTATTAGTTTCAGCATTTACCACCTCAAGATGCGTTTTGTAAAGACCTGGCTGTGCATCTTGCGGAACCTCAAACGTACACCAAACGGGATGTGCGGAGTTTTCCTCTAAAGCTTGCGGCTGATCGATGTCTATTATATCGGGCACTTGATAAGCTGTAAAGGTTCGGGGATTATGACCACAGAATTGGTAGCCATCGGTGGTAACATAATTTACAAATCGTGCCCAACCATTATGGGCTGCGATGGTGTGCTTTGCTCCTTTCCATTCGGTAAGTCGCACCTTTAGTTTACCACAAGCTGTGGGAGCATACACCACTGCTTGCATTGCAGCACGTTCGCCACGCCAAGCGGTTAGTGTGGTGTCAGTAGTTACACGAGCTATGGCAGGGCGTGCATATTGTTCGTAGTGTACATCCTTCGACCCCCACGAAACAAATAAATCTTTTTGAGCATGAGCTACTAAAGTACAACCCATTAGGGCTAATATAGCGATTGCTTTCATTTCTCTGTTTTTGATGTTATAAATTCAAGTGGAACACTACAACTGCTTCAATGCCACGACGAATCATATCGACGGGCATATTCTCGTTAGGCGAGTGGATGGCATTGCTTTCAAGACCAAAACCCATAAGGACGGTTTTCACACCAAGTTCACGTTCAAAGTCGCTAATAATGGGTATGCTACCGCCACGACGCACTGCTAAGGGACGACGACCAAAGGCTTGTTCAAAACCTACCTCTGCAGCTTTGTAAGCGGGCAACGTTATGGGACATACATAACCTTCGCCACCATGCATAGGGGTAACTTTCACCTTAACGCAAGCTGGGGCTATGCTTTGAATGTAATCCACAAAAAGCTGTGAAATCTTTTCGTGCTGCTGATGAGGTACCAAGCGCGTTGACACCTTGGCATAGGCTTTAGAAGGAAGCACGGTTTTAGCTCCTTCACCTGTATACCCACCCCAAATGCCACACACATCGAACGATGGACGACAAGCATTACGCTCTATGGTAGAATATCCCTTCTCGCCACGAAGCTCCGCCACGTCAATTGCTTTTTTATAAGTTTCTTCGTTAAAAGGAATGCTTGCTATCATAGCTCGCTCTTCGGCTGAAATTTCCTCTACATCATCATAGAAATGGGGAATGGTGATGCGTCCATTTTCATCAACCACACGTGCCAACATCTCGCATAGCACATTGATGGGGTTAGCCACTGCACCACCAAAGTGTCCACTGTGTAAATCGCGATTAGGCCCTGTCACTTCTATTTCCCAATAAGCCAAACCGCGCAAACCTGTAGTGAGCGAAGGCAACTCTGGAGCAAGCATTGAGGTGTCGCTTACCAAAATCACATCGCTCTTCAACAATTCGCGATGTTTTTTTAAGAAAGCACCAAGCGAGGGCGAACCTATTTCTTCTTCTCCTTCGAGAATAAATTTCACATTGTGCGTGAGCAAATTGTGTTTTACCAAATACTCAAATGCCTTAACTTGAATAAAACTCTGTCCTTTATCATCGTCTGCACCACGTGCCCAAATACGTCCCTCGCGCACTTGAGGTTCAAAAGGCGGTGTATGCCACAATTCAATAGGGTCGGCAGGCATCACGTCATAGTGTCCGTAAATAAGAACTGTAGGAGCCGTGTCGCTTACGTGTCGTTCGGCAAAGACCAACGGATTACCATCTGAAGGCATCACTTCAGCATGGTCAACACCTGCTGCAAGTAACAATTCACGCCAACGTTCGGCACAACGCAACATATCAGGGTGATGTTCTGGGTCTGAACTAATGCTCGGAATACGAATCAGACTAAAAAGTTCATCCAAGAAACGCGTTTCGTTCTCTTGGATGTATTGCTGAATTTGTGGTTTGGTATTCATATATTTTTTTTGTGAAATAAGCATTGATTTTATAGCGACTTTTTTTATTCCGCAAAATTCAATTTTGTCAATTTCTGCCAAAATTACAACTAACCTCGCACACCAACAAATTTATTTTTACTAAAACACATTTTTCTCTTTGTCCCTCAATAAAAAAATTGTATTTTTGCAACTAAATACGCAATTTTACATACAACATAACATCTCATCAAGCATGAAGATAAAGGAAGTCGCCGAGACCCTTGAACGGTTCGCGCCACTGCCGCTACAGGAGAGCTACGATAATGCTGGCCTGCAGATTGGATTAACAGTGGACGAAGATGTATCAGGGGTCTTATTGTGTCTTGACATAACCGAAGAGGTTATAGCCGAAGCACAACGCAAAGGGTGTAACCTCATCGTGTCGCACCACCCCTTGCTGTTTCGTCCGCTGCGACATCTCACCTTGCAAACTCAAGTGGAGCGCTGCGTGTGCATGGCTATTAAGTCTGATGTGTGCATCTATTCAGCACACACGAATTTGGATAATGCACAAGGTGGCGTAAACTTTATGATTGCCGAAAAATTGGGACTTACCAACGTGCAGTTTCTGCAACCTCTTCATAACCAAGAGGGCGGTAGTGGCATCATGGGTTCACTGCCCCACCCCATGGCTGTTCCCCATTTTTTGCAAATGGTGAAAAATTCCTTTGGCATTGAAAGCCTTATGCACAATGCCACAACACAACAAACCATTCAGCGTGTGGCTCTTTGCGGAGGAGCAGGCGACTTTTTGCTCGACACTGCCATTAGTCAAGGCGCTGATGCCTTTCTTACTGGCGAAATGAGCTACCACCGCTACTTTGGGCACGAGGACGAAGTGCTCATTGGCGTGATGGGACACTACCAGAGCGAAAAGTTCACCATACAACTTCTTCACCGCATCTTGCACGAGGCACACCCTTCACTGCGCATTGAAGAAACGGAGGTTGATACAAACCCCATACACATAAATTGATTTAATGAAGTCGTCTAAACTTTTCTGACGAAGATTATATTAAACTTTTATCTCTTCTAAATTCAATCTTTACCTTTCTTTTTGACCGCTTTTT
>UQPD01000135.1 GCA_900542795.1 uncultured Prevotella sp.
GCATACGAGATTACTACGCGTCTCGTGGGCTCGGAGAGGTGTATAAGAGACAGAATCTATATTATGAGTTTGGAATTTTTAGAATTGAGGTTTTAAACGACCTCTACATTCTGAAAGCTCCAAACTCAAATTTTATGTTTAGGAACGCACCAAACTTCAAACTAAATTAGCTAACTTTGCATTATGAAACAACTACCTGAGAATATGAAGGCGCCACGCATACGCCCTAAGGCAAAGGTGCGACTTGACGCTAATGAATCGCCATTTAATTCCCCTTATAATAGGTATCCTGATGAAAAAGACCTTGGCGAGTTAAAACATAATTGGGGAAAGCACGAACGCATACCTGCATCGTGCATTTACTTTACACACGGAACAGAGGAGGCTGTTGACTTGCTAATGCGTGTTTACGCGCTGCCCAATCGCGATAGTGTGGTTGCTGCAGAACCTACACGTAGCATTTATAAGCGACGTGCCATAATCAATCGCGTGGAATATAGAGAAGCTGCGCTCAAAGAAAACGATTTTGAATTGGATGCTGAACGCGTTTTAGAGGCTGTAAGTGATACCACTAAAATCATTTTTTTGTGTTCGCCTAATTCTCCTACAGGTAATTTGCTGGATGCTCAGAGCATAGAAACCATTTTGCAACTATTTGATGGTATTGTAGTGGTTGATGAATCGTACATTGATTTTGTGCCACACAAGTCTGTTTTGCCATTGCTTAATAAATATCAGAATTTGGTTATTCTGCGCTCTTTTTCACACGCATGGTCAATGGCAGGATTACATTTGGCAGCCATAGTGGCTTATCCTAATGTAATTAGTAATGTGAATTGTGTAGGATTAGTTCACCCCATTAGCATGGTGGTTGAAGAAACTGCGGCACGCATGGTTAAGAACAGACTCGATGTGGATAAATGGGTGAGACAGATTGTGGACGAACGCAACAAAGTACGCTTGGCACTGAGTGATTTGCCTGAATGTAAACACATTTACCATTCAGATGCCAACTTCCTTTTGGTTCGTTTTACCGACACGATGGCAATCTATAAATATTTGCTTAAAAATAATATTTCAACGCTTCCCGTAAAAGGTTGTTTACGCATTACCATTGGTTTGCCCAACGATAATTCAGCATTGTTAGGAGCTTTGCGCAGAAGAATGGGGTAAAAGGTTTTTAAGTTTACGTATAAAAGAATCCCATGAACAGAGCAATGATGTGGCTCTGTTCATGGGATATTTTTGTTTTTGTAATTTATAATTCGGTGAGTAATGTGGGGGTTTTGCGTGGCAATACTTGCAAAACCAAATTTGCGTTTTCACCTTCAAGAGTAAAGCCTGCTTCGGTTAGGCTCTTTGAACAGGTTTCAAAGGCAATTCTTGGAATGTTATTTTGCGCACTGAGGTGGCAAAGCCAAACGCGCTGAATGTTGTCGTGATTTAAATGTTTGGCAAGAAATTCGGCAGTCTCAATGTTGCTGATGTGACCATATGGACTACTAATGCGGTTTTGTAAACGCAAGGGGTATGGTCCTGATGCCAACATAGCTACATCGTAGTTCGACTCAATAATAAGATGCGTAGCTTGATGAATAATGTCGGGCATTTCATCGGTAAAATGTCCTACGTCTGTAAGTAGTACAATGCACTTGTCGTCTACACGAATGATGTAGCCATTGTTGTCGGCACTATCGTGAGGCACGGTAAAGGGGGTAACATTGAACGGACCAATATCAACAGACTTATGTGGCGACACAATGTGTTGCAAAGATGTGGGAATCTTTTTCGACACAAAGTGGTTGCGCTGAATAGATTGGTGAACTGCCTGTGTGGTGTAAACTGGAATGTGGAATTGTGTGGAGAAAGCACCAATGCCTTTCACATGGTCGGTATGGTCGTGCGTTATAAGCGCTGCTTGCACTTGTGCTAACGCTAAACCATAGTTCGAAAAATGTTGTTTCAGTGCACGCATGCTGATGCCAAGGTCTATGAGTAACCCAAAGCCATTATGATTAAAATAATAACAGTTTCCGCTACTGCCAGAGCTTAAAGATATGAATTGAAGCATGATGTTTTTTTTAGAAAGGTAAGCCCACTGCAAAATGCAAGGCAAAGTCGCGCGAGAAGTTAGGTTTGGTAATGGGGAAGTGCAATCTGCCGTGCGGGTGCGCAGGGTCAATAGCCTTCATACCTCCGTCGAAGCGCAAAATAAAGTAGTTGAAGTTAAAGCGAATGCCTAATCCGTATGCCAAGGCAATTTGTTTGTAAAAACTATCGAAGTGAAATTCTGACCCCTCCATGTTGGGATAAGAACGTGTGTTCCACACATTGCCTGCATCTAAGAAAAAGGCACCATGTAATTTCCAAAACAAGTGAGTGCGCCATTCAGCACTCAAATCGAGTTTCATGTTACCCGTTTGATTTACAAAGTCTACTTTGCCATCTTTTCCTTTATATGAACCTGGTCCTAAATCTCGTACACTCCAACCTCGCACACTATTTGCACCACCTGCAAAGTAGCGCTTTTCGTAAGGAAGAATGGTAGAGTTGCCATAAGGGATGCCAATGCCAAAGGCAACGTGAAGAGCCAATGAGTTCTTTTCGCCCAAGATAATACTCTTGGCAAAGTCGAAATCAAACTTTGCATATTGCGAATAAGCAATGCCAAATATGTTGTACATCCCATCAGAGCGGTGACTATGTGTTGCCTTCGACAGCCCATAGAGTAAGTTGCCAGCTAACTCTACGCCACACTTCAGTTGGAAGCCATTGGTTTGATAAAGTGATGAGGGCATAGATGTGGCATCGCGCAGCGAATTGTAAACAAAGCTATAACCTGTTTTCATAATGAACAAGTTCTCGTAGCTATAGCGCAACACCGAGTAGTGCGGATCGTCTCCTTCAAGATAATCCTTCTTGAAAGTGTCCGATATCCAAGGCATATAAACATAGTTCACCGAGATTAAGTCGTAGCGATGTTGCCAACGCGGATTTTGTGTATGGCTCCAATTATAAGCCCATGCACCCGTAAGAATACGTCGATGAAACTCAGGTCTATCTTGCGTGTCATACATGATTTTAGCCTCAGAGTTCGCTTTGATTCGGCGTTTATGGTCGATGGTTACAAAAGGCAAAAGCAAGGTGGGAAAGCGTAAATTAGCCTCGGCACTCCACTCCGTGTAGTTTTGACTTGCGTAGCCTTCAAGTCCTGTTATGGCTTCGTAGGCACCACGTAATTTAAGGCTTAAAAGTTCAGAGCCTCCAAAAAGGTTACGGTTGCCATAAGTTAGTGCCACGGCAGCTCCCAAATCGCCTGAAGTGTTTGTACCTTCTAATTCAAGTCCGAGAGTGTGTGGCTTAGCAGGCTTTACACGGATGTTACAATCCAGCAAGTCTGTGCTTCCTGCCACGGGCACGGTACGAATGTTGGTAAATGTGATGGCAGGCAGCGAACTAACGTTGCTATAAGTGTTTTGTAATTGTGTTTCGTGATAAAGGCTATCGGGGCGCATACCCACATGCGATATAAAGACTCTTTTGTTTATACGCACTTTTTCTTTATAGATAAAGTTTATGCCGCGATAATGCAACGTATCTTTATCGCCTTCAAATGCTGCAGAACGTTCTTCGTTGTCAACCACATCGGTGGTGAGGTTGATATTTCTGTAGCGTTGTGGAACATAGGCTCTTAGCGAGTCTACTTTATCTGGCATACAGATTGTCATGGTGACATTCGCCCCTAATTCGCCAGCAATAGTGTCGATATCAAAGGTAACAAAGTCATTGTTCAGATAATAAAAGCCACGTTCGTGTAAGGCGTTGATGGTGCGCGAGCGTTCTTCTGCCAACAAGTTTAAATTAAGTGGCATGCCTTGTCGCAGTTTGGTGTAAGCAGAATCTTTGCGGAAGGCATCGTGAATAACGGGGCTATCGAAGCTAAAGGAAAGTTTTTTGACGTAATGACGTGGACCTGGCTTTAAGCGATATTCCACATGCATTTTATTTCCATTGCGTCGCATCAATGTGTCGGCTGTAGCATGTAAATAGCCTTCGCTGTAAAGAGCTTGTTCAATATTATACTTGCTGTATTGTGCTAATTGGCTGTTATAAATTACAGGTGCTTCGCCAATTCTTCGCCACAACTTAGACAAGCCTTTATTTCCTTTAAGAGAGTCGGCTTTCGACCAACAATAAATGCCCAATGGTACTTTGAAGAGCGTAAACCATTTGGCGTTAGGGTGTTGACGAAGGTAGCCCTTATATTGTGATGTGTTAAAGTGTTTGCTCGTGCTTGTAATTTTTACATCAGAAAGCACGTATTCTCCTTCATTTAAAAATTTCTTACTACTGCAAGAAGTTAGTAAAAGTGAGGTGAGTACGTATACGAATAAAAGGCCTGTGCAGAATTTGCTACAGGCTTTAAATATGAGCTTATGTGTTAGTTTTCGTCTTATCTGGGGCATTTATCTGCAAAATTAGTGCAAGGCGAGCGAAGTACAAAGTGAAAGTTCAAAAAACTTTCATTTTTACTTCTGAGCCGCAGCCTAATTTAGCGTAGCAACAAGTGCAAGGCGAGCGAAGTACGAGTTTAGTACGATGTGAAAGTTCAAAAAACTTTCATTTTTACTTCCGAGCCGCAGCCTAATTTGGCGAAGCAAAGTATAAAGTGAAAGTTCAAAAAAATCCGCAACAAGTGAGAGATTGTTGCGGATTTCTAAAAACATAAAACTACTTGCTCAGATCATTCCACCAAGCAGGATTGTTCTGTAAATACTTAGCAAACCATGCGTAGATAACGTTGAGCCAGGCCAAGCGTTTGTGATAGTCCACCACTACGTGGTTTTCACCTTCAACTTGCACGTAAGCAACATCGCGCCCCAAAATCTTCAATGCGTTATAAAGTTGCTGACTTTCGTTGGTAGGTACGTTGGTGTCAACTGTGCCATGCAATAGGAGCAAGGGCGTGTGAATTTTATCGGCATTAAAGAGCGGTGACTGCTTTACATATAAGTTGGGATTGTTCCAAGGGAAACTACCATATTGAGCCGTTTCACCATAAGAATAGCCCCAATAGCCACCACCCCAATAACTGGTAATGTTGCTAATACCAGCGTGCGAAATGGCAGCAGCAAAAATGTCGGTACGTGTTTGTAAGTATTCCGTCATAAAGCCACCGTATGATGCGCCAATGCAACCAATGTGTTTGCTATCAACAAAGTCATGAGCCTTGCAGAACTCCTTCACACCTTGAATAATATCATCGCCCGATTCATGTCCCCAAGTGTTAACGTGGCGTGCAGCAAACTCTTGTCCATAAGCTGTTGTTCCGCTTGGATTAAGCACATACACAACATATCCTTGTGCAGCGAAAGTTTGGAAAGGATACCACGACTCCAACATGTTGCTTGAAGGCGAGCAACCTCCATAATAATACACAATCATAGGATATTTTTTGCTCTTGTCAAAGTTGGGCGGTAACAGATAGAAACCATCAATAGAGTCGCCACGTGTTGCCTTAAATTGCCAACTTGTGCTCGGTGCAATAGCCACATCCTTATAGAGTTCATCAAAGTTGATGGTGCCTATGTGTTTTGCAGTAGGCTTTTCTTTATTGAGTACACAGGTGTACATGTCACGAGCACGCTGCGGACTTTGACCAAAGAACACTGCACGGGGAGCTGACTTAGAGGCTGTAGCCACGCTAAAGTCTTGTACATAAGTGGTAGGCAATTTGTAGCTAACCACTTGCAGTGTTTTAGGGTTAAGTTGGAACAGTCCATGTCCCATGCGGTCGTCTGCCGTGAAGTAAATCATGCCATTGCCCCACGACCATTCATAGCTACCAACTGAAGGATTAAAATGGCGTAAAGCAGGACGTGTTGTTTGGGTGGCAATGTCGTAAATGTACAAACGGTTGTCGAAGCCTTGGGGTATTTGACCAGTTTTCACCTCGCTACCAATACCAGCAAACGATGCAGGGGTAGCAGAGATAAGAAGTTGCTTGGCATCGGGCGAGAAACGAGCACTGTTAATGAAAGTAGTGTCAGCAAGTAGCGTGTCTGTTTTACCAGTAAAGGCATCCATACGCACAAATGTAGTGCGACCAATGGGCAATTTGCTAACATCCGTTCGACCATATTGCAAAAGCAACTGGCGCCCGTCCATTGAAATATCAGCCAATCCAACGCTTGCCGAACCAAAAGTAAGACGCTGACAAATACCTGTTTTAAGGTCGTAGCGCCAAAGGCTATTGCGATTTCTCCAACCAGGTTGGCGATCGTCAGGTTGTTGAATAAACTTCAGTCCATTCTTTGACGGATTACCTTCCTCTGTTCTGTCAATTATCAAGTAATCTTCGTTGGGCGAGATGCTGAAGTTACCATCGGGAATATTCACTGCCAACACCTTTTCTTGTCCGTTTTCGGGAGTAAACGCTACCAACTCTTTTCCTTTTCCGCTTGGACGTGTGTAGTAGAGCACATCGCGACTGCCACGCAACCAGCGCAGGTTAACATATTCGTTGCGGTGAAGTAACTCGCGACCACTGTTCATTTCGGTTAAGATAGTAGTATATTGGTTAGAGCCATCTTTGCGTGTGTAATAGCTCACCGTTACTAAGTATTTTCCCGAAGGTGAAAGCGCTACACTGCGATAATGGTCACCCCAAGTTTGTTGTCCTATGGTAAAGGGACGTTTTCCCACTGCGTTTACTTGCAAATCTCCCAAATTCTCACCGATAACTTTCACATCAAACGAGTCTTTATTCGTTTTTTGAGTGAGTACTTGCAGTGTAATATCAGTTCTGCCTGGCACCAAATCAAGCTGTGCACCACTGGGGTTACCGTTTACATACATTTTGTAGTTCTGCAAGCCTTTAACCTCTACACGAGCTTTTGTGTAACGCGAAGCCTGCACATTAAAGTGTAGTAAACGCATAGCTGGCAGACTGTCAGGACCAGCTACGAGAAGTTTTTCGCCATGTTTTAGGGTGATGGCATTGGGGCTTACAGCGCGTTGAGCAAGGGCTTTATTGCGATCGAGCACTTCGTTGAGGTCGAAAGCAGCCCCTTTCATGTTGAGTGAATCTGTTTGATAAGGTTTTTGAATAGGGTAGGGACCTTCCATCTTCGCCGTGTTTACCACCAAAGTGTCGGTGGGGGCATAAGAGGTTAGAGAAAGAAGTAGAGGTAAAAACATAAGTATTAAGTATTAAGTAATAAGTATTAAGTCTGTCTCTTATACACATCTGACGCTGCCGACGATCT
>UQPD01000136.1 GCA_900542795.1 uncultured Prevotella sp.
CAGGGTGTCGCTTCGCTTGCCCTGGGCTAGGCGCTGTTGCCCTTTCAGGGCGTGCATTTAAAGGCAAAGTATATTGATATAAACTGCCGTCCAGCCTAGGCTGGACGATAGAATAATACTATATTCTATAATTAGTCTGTATTACTTATTACTTCTTACTTAATCCTAGTACCACTCCCCATCATCCGATGAGCCACCGTTGTCATTATCTTGGTTCATACGTTCCAATTGTTCGGGGGTGTATTCGTCCTCATAATGTTGTTCAATCGGAGCAGACTCTACGGGCTGACTTTCGGGAATTTGCAAGGGAGCAAAAGTCTTATCGTAGAACTTCTGATAGTCGTTGATGCTAAATGCAGTACCAATCAAGTCGTGATTCTCTTTTGAGACAAGCATTACGCGACCCCGCTTCAGATACGGCTGCAAATCCTTATCCTTAAATACACGTTGCGCGTAGGCATGCACCTCGTCGTAAGAGTTGAAGCCCGACACCACAAACTGACTTAAGCCTTTGTCGTTCTGCACCGTCATGTCGAAACCACGCACCACAAAAGTAGTAAAGTTAAAGTGCGCCATTTCATAAAGCAACTGATTGGCATTGATAGAGTCAGTAGCATAAGCCAACACAAACAAATAAGGTGCATTGCGCTCAGCCGAGAACTGCTTTGCCTTAGCCGCTTCATTAGCAGCCTCATCCGCATTCTCAGTACGTCGATCCCAAAGCGAACTCAAGTCAAAGGTTCCCGTACCAATCTTTCGTCCACTTTCCAAGCCCTTCACAATCATACCTGCCATAGCACTCACATCGCTATCAGGATATTTTTGCAACAGTTCGCGCAATTCTTCAATCAGCTCCTTGGTCGTAGCCGTCTTTAAACGCGACAAGGCATGCACCAACATAAACTTAGGTCTATTCACTCCATCAGGATATTCTGTGGCTGAACGCGCAAAATTTGTTTCCACCGCCTGCATATTACGCTGTCGATAAGCCTGATAAGTAGCCGTATAGAGCGAATCCTCAATTTCACGTCCAAAACGTGCCTTATATTCAAAGTCAGGATCGTTAATCATGCGCGTACGTTCATCATTGGCAAAAAGTTTTGCCATGCCATTGCGCATCTCGGCAGCCTTATCCTTCCTACCCCATCGCGAATAGAGCAAAAAGAGTTGGTAATACGTGTCAGCCAACTGCTCGCAAGTGGGATATTGCGTAACAATACGTTCCAAGGTTGAAGCAGCCAAGGGGAAATCCTCCAAGTCGTCCTTCTCAATAACCCCCGCATTATACAACCCATCTGTTATAATAGCGTCAGAAGCCACGCGTGCTTCCTCCGTAAAGGGAATTTGTTTCAAATAATATTCGCGCTGATGGGGGTCGTTTTGTAACGAGTCAGCACCTTCTGTTTCAATGGCTGTAGAATCGGCTATGGCATCGAGCGAGTCGCGCACTGCCTGCAAGGAGTCGTCTGCCTCATAGTCAAAGCCCTCGTGGTCAGCCATCTGCACAACCGTATGGTTAGAGCGGCGCCAGTTATCCTCATTTTTACGTTTTCCCCAATATTTAGCAAATTGCTGCTTACCCTGCATCACCACCATTGGGTTGTAGAAGTACCACGACTTATCGCCTGAGACATTTTGCTGCATATTGGTTTTGTTAAAGCCCGACGACTGATTGCCATTCTGTCCGTTTTCGTCCATACGTGCCTGTGCTGCCGAGTCTTTGCGTGCCTTCAGTTCTTCAGCCTCTTTCTTTTTCAAGGCATCAATCACGCGGTCGATAGCAGCATTGCGGTCCTTCTCGCTCATGCGTGCCAACGTTTGCAAACTGTCTTGCAGTTGCACTGCCGAGGTAAAAGGCACTAATTTATCGAGCACCTTAGAGCGTCGCATAATATCCTCATAGTCGGGACGCTCTTTGTCTACCAGTCCTACCGCTTCCGTGTAGCACGACTGTGCCTTGTCAAAACGGTGTTGTGTCCAATACACCTCGCCCAAGCGGAGCAAAAGCACCCCTTTTTCCAATCCATTGCGTGTACTCTTTTCGCGTCCTTTTTCGTAGGCAGCAATTGCAGCAGCCGTGTCAGCTTGCGCCATGTGTATGTTGCCAATGGCATAATACACTTGGTCCAGATAGTTTTTATTATTATCGGAGCGTGCCATACGCTTCAGTTTTCCAATCATCTTGTTCCCCATGCCGCGTTGTCCTGCCACCGTTTCGGTTTGCAAGATGCGTGCATTAAAGGCAAGTTCAAAGGGTGGACTTTTTTTCAAGCACTGTTGCAATGCCTTGTAAGCCTCTTGGGGATGGTTTTGTTGGTGATAAATTTGCGCCAACAAATAATAAAGGCGTGCCTGCTTAAAATTGCCCTTTGCATTTTTGGCAGTACGTTTCAGATAAGGAATTGCCTCCTCATAGCGTTCTTGTCCCAAGAGCAATGCGGCTTGTGTAGCATCTGCCTCATGTTTGGTTAGCGTATTGGTGGTATCGCGACGCACCCGTTTCAAGGCATCTTCTGCATCATAATACCATTTTTCTTGCACATAGCAACGAGCCATCCACTGTCGTGCCTCATTTGCCACAACAGGTTCGGCAGCATACAAACGGGTAATGTACGAGAAGGTAGCTGCTGCTTCTAAGAAGTCTCCTTTCTGAAATTGGGCGCGTCCCATCATGAGCCAAGCATTTTTCAGAAAAGGGTTATACTCCTTGCGTTGCAAGTATGCCTTCATCTTTGCATTTTTCCGTTTGCCAGCATTCACCACAGGGCGTCGTTTGATGCTATGCAGTGAAATGGCTTTTTGGCATTTGGTAATGGCTGTTTCATAGCTACCCTTACCCGTGTTTTGCGACGACTTATTGCCTACCAAAAACACGGGTAAGAGTTCGGTGTAGTTATCCTTGTGTGCGCTTTCTTTTGCCTTATCTCCTTCGATGTAGGCTTGCGAGGCATTGAAATATACATTATATCGGGTATTGAACGATTGCCAAAAACGCGACATCGCCGTATTCTTTTTAGTAGAACACGACGCCAATGCCAACAGGGTTAGCAACACAAGGGGTACTATGTAGTTTATTCGTTTCAAAGTTTTTTTTGAAGAAGACTTCTTTGGGGAGAGAGTTTTTGAAAATAGATTTTTTGGGAAGAATTTCTTTTTTGGGAAAACTTCCCTTACCTATTCAAAAAACTCGCCCATAAGTTTTTTATTGTACGGCAGAGCAAATAAATGCTGATGCTTACCACAATGATTGAGGCACCACCTGGCACATCGGCAAAATAGGACAGATACAACCCGCCCAAACATGCCCCATAAGCCACTATAGCAGAGAGCCACACCATGCGGTTATAGGTTTTTACAAAGAGGGAGGCAGTCATTTGTGGCACACTAAGCAAAGACACCACCATGACAATACCCACCATGTGCAAGCACCCTACAATGGTTAGGGCAGTGAGCACAGTCATTATGCCTTCAATCCAAGCTACGGGCAACCCTTGTGTACGTGCAAAGTCTCTGTCGGTTGCCACACTGATAATGGCACGACGCAACAGCAAGTACATTGCCAATGCCACACACATCAAACTGCCTAACATCAGCAAGTCGGTGTGCGAGATGCTGAGTATATCGCCAAAGAGATAGGCTGGCAGGTCGGTCATAAACCCTGGTGCCATATAAGCAAAGAGGATGCCCACTGCCATGCCGAAGGTCCAAAGCATGGCTATGGCTGAGTCTTCGCGCACATTGCGTTTTCCCCCCAACCACTTTATTCCAAACCCTGACAACACAGCAAAGGTTGCTGCTCCTAACAAAGGCGAAAAACCATAGTAGGCTCCCATGCCTACTCCTCCTAATGAGGCATGCGCCATTCCTCCCCCCGCAATCACAGTGCGACGGGTAACCATATATGTGCCTATAATAGCGCATAACACCGAAGCAAGAAATGCGCCCGCAAGTGCGTTTTGAAAAAATAGATACTGTAGCAAGTTTTTTTAAAATAAGGAGTTAGAAGGAAGTTAGAAGGAGTTAGAAGGAAGTTAGAAGGAGTTGGAAGGAAGTTAGAAGGAGGTAGGAGAAGTTAGAAGGAGGTAGGAGAAGTTAGGAGAAAAATTCCCCCAAATTCATACTAACCTTCCATCAACATAATAGCCTCATCCTTCAATTCATCGGGCAAGTTTATGCCGCGCAGATTAAGGGAGTGTAACCAGTCTTGCACCTCATCGGGACGCATGGTGGTCATCACTTCTTCAAAGCGTTCAACTTCTTCGGGGGTATATTGGTCAGAAGGTCGTTCTTTGAACACATCGAGTTCTTCATCGTCAAAATACTCCACTTCCTTACCAGCAGCTGCCAAGAGTTGGTCTTTTTCGCATACAGCGTGTTTACCACAGCAACCTTCAGGACGTTTTCTAATTGTGGGCATTTCATTTATCTCGCCACGTTCAAGTTGTTTCTTGAGTTCGCGATTTCTAATATAACCTGCTACGCCAGCCACAACACCCAGAGCTACGAGCAGTAAGACTAATTGTATCATTCGTTTCTAATAAAAGTAATAAGTAATAAGTAATACATTCTAACAGAATAGAATGACTTATCTGCAAAGGGAACCTCATTAGAATGTATTACTCAAGTTTTGGATTTAGCAAGTGCGCCCTAAAAGGGCAACAGCGCCTAGCCCAGGGCAAGCGAAGCGACACCCTGGGTCAAAGTACGTTCGTTAGTGACGCCCTGTAAGGGCAGAAGCTTTAAATAAATTATTCAACATTGAATGCTTTTGCCCTTACAGGGCGTCAATGCTATGGCAATTGTAACCCAGGGTGTCGCTTCGCTTGCCCTGGGCTAAGCGCTTTTGGGCTTTCAGCCCGTACATTATCGGCTGAAAAAATATGCAGAAAATTGTTGATTTTGAACAACCTACCTTATGGCTCATTCCTAAAAAATCTGCCCATTTGTATAAGATAGGCTGCACTATCTCCCCTCCCCCCCTAACCACACAATAATAATAATAATAATAATATGAAGATTCTTTTACTCGGCGAATACAGCAACGTACATTGGACATTGGCAGAGGGACTACGCCAATTAGGTCACAGCGTAAAAGTATTGTCGAATGGCGATTTCTGGAAGAACTACCCACGCGACTACTCCTTAGTGCGCACCCCCACACGCATAGGCGGAATAGCCTACCTCTTACGCCTACTATGGTTTCTGCCACGTTTGCGCGGTTACGACATCGTGCAAGTCATCAACCCCATGTTCTTAGAGCTGAAAGCCGCACGCATCTTCCCCGTCTATCGCTACCTGCGCCGTCACAATCGCAAAGTCATTATGGGAGCCTTTGGCATGGACTATTATTGGGTAAATACTTGTAGCAGCCCAAACAGCCCTTTTCGTTACAGCGACTTTAACATCGCCAAAAAGCTTCGCCACAATGCCGATGCCGAAAAAGAGCGAGCCGACTGGTTAGGTACCGACAAAGAGCGGCTGAACCGTTACATAGCAACTGATTGCGATGCCATTGTTGCCGGACTTTATGAATATTGGCGCTGTTACCAACCCATCTTTCCACACAAAACGCACTTCATCCCCATGCCTATTGTAACGGGGCAGCACAAGCGCCAACACTTCTACAACCCTACTCAACCGCTCAAAATATTCATAGGCATCAGCAAAGGGCGCAGCGAATATAAAGGCACCGACATCATGCTCAAAGCCGCACAAACGCTCCAAGCAAACTATCCCGACCGCGTTACACTACTCATAGCCGAGGGGCTACCCTTTGCGCAATATTGCCAAATGATGCAAGGCAGCGACATCATCCTCGACCAACTTTATGGCTACGTGCCAGGCATGAATGCGCTGCAAGCCATGGACTATGGCATTGTGAGTGTGGGAGGTGGCGAACCCGAGAACTACAGCATTCTCAACGAAACACAGCTGCGTCCCATCGTCAACGTTACGCCCTCCTTTGAGAGTGTTTACACCCAACTCGAAGCACTTGTGCAGCACCCCGAACGCGTTGCCATTATGCAACAACAAAGCATCGCATACGTGCAAAAACACCACAATTACATCTCTGTGGCTAAAACCTACGAAAAACTTTACACAGAATTGTGCCCCCCAAAAACGCTCGCATCGGGGGAAAAGTAGCTGTTCGAAATTCATGCAGAAATGCGATTTTTTTGCAACTATTGAAAAGTGACAAGTGACCAGTGACCACTAAAGTCGTTGAATATCAACAATTTAGCGGTCACTCGGTCACTCTTAAATTCCTTATAATCCGTGTTAACAAAGCTTTAGCGATAATTTTGAACAAAAAAACCACTTTCTTTCGCCGAAGCAACACACGGCTACCAACCATACTTTTTGTAGCCACATTTTATCTAAAATATAGCACAATTTTACTCCTAAGAGATAGTTTCCTTCTAAAAAAGCCCTTTTATTTTTTGCAAACTTGACAGTGCAATTTAAATATCTTTTTGCCGTGAAGGTGGGATGTGTTAAGTTTCTAGGGACAAAACAAGGTTTTGAGCAGTGAAAAATGCGTGTTTGGTGGAAAAAACAGGAATGATGAGGAATGTTGCTTGGAATAGGTGAAAAAGATGCCGCTATTTATTTTGTTAACATAGAATTTTGCAATTCGTAGCGTAGCATGTTAATTTCTGCTTATTGTGTTAACGCGTTACAAATCAAGGGGCCAATTGGCCCCCGTATTTGTAACTTTATTTTTTTGTATTTATTATGGCTTTTGTATTTCATTTCTATTTATACGTTAATTTAATAAGTTACTTTTTTGCATGGATTGTTTATCACAAATTCCCAATCAAACTTATTTATATCCTCAATAAACACTAAACTTCTCAACCCAAGCAAGCTTGCAAATAGTGTGGTAAAATGGCTACCATAAATAAGTATACAAGTTAAGGAATATTCACACGAAAAAAGTCACTTGGTCACTAGTCACTTTTTCAATGACTTTGATGTCTGTCGTTCTATATATAATCTGTCTCTTATACACATCTGACGCTGCCGACGATCT
>UQPD01000137.1 GCA_900542795.1 uncultured Prevotella sp.
ATAAGAGACAGGTGTGATGTATGCTGTCTTAGACATCACACTGTTCAAAGCTTAAGACTTAAACAGAAATACAAACTCTTTATTAAATAAAATATTCACTATGACTATTGAAACTTGCGATTTCAAGGGCAAGAAGGTGATTGTCCGCGTAGACTTCAACGTGCCTCTTGACGAGAATGGTAACATCACAGACGACACTCGTATCCGCGGTGCCCTCCCCACATTGAAGAAGGTACTTGCTGATGGTGGTTCACTTATCATCATGAGCCACATGGGTAAGCCCAAAGGCAAGGTTAACGCTAAGTTCTCTCTCAGCCAGATTGTTGACGCTGTTAGCGAAAAGCTCGGTGTAAAGGTTCAGTTCGCTCCCGACTGTGCTAAGGCTCAGGAAGCTGCTGCTGCTTTGCAGCCTGGCGATGTTCTCTTGCTCGAGAACCTCCGTTTCTATCCTGAGGAAGAAGGCAAGCCCGTTGGCATTGACAAGGAAGATCCTAAATACGATGAGGCTAAGAAGGAAATGAAGAAACGTCAGAAGGAGTTCGCTAAGACTTTGGCTTCATACGCTGACATCTACATTAACGATGCCTTTGGTACTGCTCACCGCAAGCATGCCTCAACTGCCGTTATCGCTGACAACTTTGATACAGACCACAAGATGCTCGGTTACTTGATGGAGAAGGAAGTTCACGCTGTTGATAGTGTATTGAGCAACATCAAGCGTCCCTTCACTGCCATCATGGGTGGTTCTAAGGTTTCTACAAAGATTGGTATCATTGAAAACCTCTTGGGCAAGGTTGACAACCTCATTCTTTGCGGTGGTATGACTTATACTTTCGCTAAGGCTCAGGGTGGCAAGATTGGTAAGTCTATCTGCGAAGACGATAAGCTCGACGTAGCTCTTGACGTTATCAAGAAGGCTAAGGAAAATGGTGTAAACCTTGTTCTTGGTACTGACTGCATCGCAGGTGATGACTTCTGCAATGATTGCAACACACAGGTTTGCCAAGCTAACGACATTCCCGAAGGCTGGGAAGGTATGGACGCTGGTCCTGAAACTCGCAAGGCTTTTGCCAAGGTTATTGAAGAAGCTAAGACTATCCTTTGGAATGGTCCTGCTGGTGTATTCGAAATGGATAACTTCGCTGGTGGTTCAAAGGCTATCGCTGAAGCTATTGCCAAGGCTACTGCTAACGGTGCATTCTCACTCATCGGTGGTGGTGACTCTGTAGCTTGCATCAACAAGTTTGGCATGGCTGACAAGGTTTCTTACATCTCAACTGGTGGTGGTGCTTTGCTCGAAGCTATCGAAGGTAAGACTCTTCCTGGTATCGCTGCCATCAAGGGCTAATCTTTCCTTATTCTATATATAAGGCTGCCTGCCATGCTAAATAGGCTCGCAGCCTTATATATTATTATAGATCACAAAATTGGTCTTCAACAAATGTGCAAATAGGAGTATGTGAAACCACGGCTCGGCATGTGCGTTACTGCATTGTAGCGCCAGCATGCTCTTGCTTGCGTACACACAAACTCTTGTTTGCACTTTTTCTTATCCAAACTACCCATCTGCAATGAATTTTATAAAGTCCCACATTGTTGTTATATTATCACTTCTCTGCCTTGGTTTAGCAGCATGCAAAGATAATGCACCACAAGAGGTGCTTAACTTTGGCACCGAACGCTATGACTCGGCAGCATTACACGTTGCATTAGTACCTAACCGCGACTGTCTACCCATTTATTATGCCGAGCGTACAGGACTTTATGATTCGTTGGGGTTGAAATTACAAATAGCTACGTATGGTTCGCAAATGGACTGTGACACAACCCTCATGGGGCGCATTGCTGATGGCGGCTGGGCTGACCGCGAAAGAATGCGTACTTATGGCAACAAAATGAAAGACATTGAACCTATGTGGGATGGCACACTACAATGGAGCATTTACACTTGCGAACAACTGCGCATTCGCGACTTAAAAGCACTGAAAGGACGTACCATTTCTATCGCCCGAAACTCTGCTGAAAAAAATTATCTATTAACGGTGTTGAATGGTGCCAAAATCAATACAGACGATGTATATTTTCCACAAATCAATAATTTGAAGATGCGTGCACAAATGCTTACGGGCAACCAAATAGACGCTGCTGTACTTACATGGCCCTATACGGCTTTAGCTGCAGCCAACGGACATCGTTGCTTAAAATCACAACGTTTTGCCGACCCTAATGCTTGCTTTGTAATGAAACGCAGTCATTTAAAAAAAGCCCAACGTCGCGAACAATGGAAGATATTTGAGAAAGGACGCAAAATGGCACTCGACTCAATACGCATTAAAGGACCTAAAGCTTACTCACTCATTTTGCAAAAAGACTATGGCATCCCTAAAGAGATTGCCGATACATTAAAATATTAAGGGTGGTTTTAAATAGGTATTCAAAATATGAGTACCACCCTAAAGCAGCATAACAGTCACCACACATATATATAATATGGATAAACATACTTATCAGTACTTGCATAAAGATGCCATAACTGCTTTAAAGGAACACCATTTGCTCTCTGCCTTACAGTCGTTGCAAGGCATGGCATCGTCCTTGAAAGAATGGAGCATAAAAGAGGAAGCTGACACGCTTGTTGACTCTTACCAAATATTGCTGAGCTACCTTGTTAAAGGTGCTGCCGACCCTGAACGCCATAAAATGTATAAATCATTTGAACGCAGGGCTTATGAATTGGCAGACATGCTTGAGCGCGCGGGTGACTTGCAAAATGAAACTTCATTTTATGCCACAAGTTTGCGCACGTTAAAGAATTTACATGGCAACCATTTTACACTTTCCGACTTATTGCA
Source organism: uncultured Prevotella sp. (assembly GCA_900542795.1). Taxonomy (GTDB): domain Bacteria; phylum Bacteroidota; class Bacteroidia; order Bacteroidales; family Bacteroidaceae; genus Alloprevotella. The sequence goes on from UQPD01000137.1 coordinate 2,853, forward strand.
AGAAGGTGTTTCTGCACGTGATATTTTTGATGCTGTATGGTTATCGGGTGCATGGACTACTGCCGATGAAACGACTGTAGCTAACTTTATGGCTGACGCAAACATTATCGAGAACAACAAATGTTTGCTACTTAGTGCTGCAACGCTTTCAGCAATGCGCTACTTTGACATTGCCAAATACCGGTTGTTACTTGACAATGCACTTTCTGACGAAGTTAAAGTCCGTGTACGTGCCATTGTGGGACTTGTTTTTGTACACATCGCGCATCCTGAACGTACAAAATTTTATCCTGAAGTAGCAACTCGTTTGCAACTTATGTTGGACATTCAGAACTTTGTAAACCAATTGGAATTGCTGCAATCTCAATTATTTTTGAGTTTGGAGACCAAACGTATTGAGCAAAACCTGCAAAACGAGATTATTCCACAGGTTATGAAACGCATCGAACACTTACACATTGACCGTTCGTTGGGTTTGGATGAAATTAAAGATAAACTCTCTGAAGCTGACTTAAACCCTGAATGGGATGAAGACGGAAGACCTTCGAAGTTGGCTAAATACATGCACGAGTTTGTTGAACTGCAAGAACGTGGTGCCGACATGTATATGGGTTCCTTCAAGGTGATGAAGCAGCGTTTTTCTTTCTTTAATGTGGTGTGCAATTGGTTTTACCCCTTTACCATGAACCATCCCGAAGTTCCTCAAGGACTTTCTGAAAACCGCATGTTAAAGGTGCTTATCAACCGCACAGGCTTGTGCGACTCCGACAAATATTCGTTTTGCCTCATGATGTCGCAAATGAAAAACCAAACGCAGGAACACATGGACCAATTTGTAGAGAATATGGAAAATGTAGACCTAACAAGCGAGGATGCTTTAGACCCTACCCAGCTTTTCAAAGAGGAAATGCGCTCGTATGTACAAGGCTTTTACCGTTTTTGCAACCTTTATTTGCATCGCGAAGAATTTGTCAATCCCTTCCAACTTAACTTATTCTTAGCAGACCACTTTCCGTTTCAAAAATTGCTCGATGATGACGATATGCTACAGCGTTTGGCTGAGTTCGTGTTTAAAGATAAGTCATACGACATAGCACTCGACCTTTACAAAAAGTTGCCACAGGAAAAACTCACGGCTAACATATTCCAAAAGATGGGCTATTGTTATGAGCAAGAAGGAAATGTTGAGCAAGCCATAATTCTTTATGAACGCGCCAACCTGCTGAAGCCACATTCTAAATGGACTATTAAAAGATTGGCAGCCTCTTCACGTGCAGCTGGCAATTATGCAAAAGCTTTTGACTACTACACTGAGCTTGAAGAGTTCCTCCCCGAAGACGCTGATGTTGCACTTCATCAAGCAGAAAGTCTCATCTGCTTGCAACGTTACGACGAGGCTTTTAAATACCTTTTCAAAGCTAACTATCTCAAACCTCAATCGGCACTCGCCACACGTGCCTTGGCTTGGTGTTCGTTGCTCACAGGTAAATACGAACAAGCTGAAAAATACTACCAAAAGGTTTTGGAGCACGCCCCTACCCCAACCGACTATCTCAATGCAGGACATACTGCATGGTTACAAGGAGATATTGCCGAAGCTGTTAGTCGTTACCGCAACGCACGAAACAACGATTCTAAAACGCTCGAATTTCTGAAAGAAGACGAAGAATTGCTTAAACGTGCAGGACTGACTGACGAAGACTTGGCTATGATGAAAGATGCCTTGAGCGTATAAAAAACTTTTCCTCACATGAAACAAATAGCACTCACTACTTTACTCTGCGCATGCACTTCGATTTACGGATTTGCACAAAATACAAAGCAATATCAAGAATACTTTGAACAGACCTTGCAAACAGGCAACACAACTTGCAAGTTGCAAAAGAGCATAGCTCATAAAAAAATTGAGCAAACCCAACAACAAGTGTGGAATGCTTGGAAAACCGCCAACAACAAGGTTAAACAGAACGTGCTGATGCCTACTGCTGCTTTAAGCAATCATTCGGATGCTTGGCAACTGCCCGACTCTTTAGAGCCTCATGCCACAATGCCTTATTATTTTGGCACTAAAGGCAATCGTCCTGAAAATGGGTATCCGTTCTTTTTATATCTTCATGGCTCAGGACCTAAGCAACATGAATGGGCAACAGGCTTGGCTTTAGCACAACAATTTGCAGATGCTCCCTCTGCCTATTTCATTCCTCAAATTCCAAATGAAAACGAATGGTACCGTTGGTGGCAACGCAGCAAACAATATGCATGGATGAACTTGATTCGCCAACTGATGTTGCGCCCCGAAATCAATCCTAATCGTCTTTATGTTTTTGGCATTTCAGAAGGTGGATATGGTTCGCAACGTCTTGCTTCATTTTATGCAGACTATTGGGCTGCTGCGGGTCCTATGGCAGGAGGTGAACCTTTAAAGAACGCACCTGTTGAAAACTTAGGAAATATTGGTTTTTCATTGCGCACGGGTGCTAACGACCGTGGTTTCTACCGCAACTTGCTAACACGCTACACAGCCGAGGCGCTTGATAGCATTGAACACCTCAACCCTGAAGGCTATCGTCACAAAGTTGAGCTTATTCCAGGCAAACAACACTTCATTGACTATTCGGTAACCACCCCTTGGCTCTCACTCTTTACTCGCAACCCCTACCCCAAACAGTTTCGTTGGGAGGACTTTGAAATGGACGGGGTTCACCGCACGGGTTTCTATAACTTAGCTGTAGACAAACGGCCTTGCGACTCTTTGCGTACACGCTACGATGTGAACATCACCAACAATAACGTTTACATCAGCATCGAGGACATCCATTACACCACCTTAGAACGCGACCCCATGTTTGGCATCGAACTAAAGTCGGGACGTAGCTACACCACAGCACATGGGGGTGAACTCACTGTGTTCTTTAATGAGAATTTAGTTGACCCCAAACGTCCTGTAAAGATTGAAGTGAACGGCAAAATGGTTTACAACAAGCCCTTACGTGCCAATGTGCAAAACATGTTGCGTTCTGTAGCAACCTTTGCAGACTCTGAGCGTGTATATCCCTATGCCGTAACTCTGAAATACTAAGTAGATACTCTACACAAGTTTCGGATTTAGTCAAGACGGGCTTGACTAAATCCGAAACTTGAGTAAAATAATTAGCTATCCCATGTCATCCATTATCCATTTCGAAGGCATTGACATTATTGCAAACATCAAACGGGTAAAAATGCTACGGCTTAGCATCAAGCGCGATGGTAGTCCGCAGCTTACAATTCCCATTGGCTTATCCGAAAGCATCGTGCATAGCTTTCTGCAAAAAAATGCACAATGGCTGCACACACACGTAGCTAAAGCACAAGAGCGACATGTCCAACGGCAGAACATGCTTCAGCATACCTTTACACAAGGCGAACATTTTCAGTTTTTAGGACAAACCTATTCCTTGCAAATTAAATATCATGACGCCCCCGCTCAAGTAACAGCTACAACCGATGGCACCCTGCTTGTGCAAGTAAGAGATGATAGGCGCAATGTTTTGCAACAAGCCATTAACACATGGTATATTAAGGAGTTTCAGCGCATCATAAAACAACTTTTAGATTATTGGTTGCCCATTATGAACGAAGCGCCCCTCAATGAAATTCGCTTAAAGAACATGGTATCACGTTGGGGGAGTATGAAGCCTCAGCAACGCATCGTGTGTTTCAACCTTCGCATGATTTTCTATCCCATTGAAGCGATTGAACAAGTCGTGGTTCACGAACTTTGCCATCTCAAAGAGCCCTCACACAACGCTCGCTTTCATGCTCTCATGGCACACTATTTGCCCGACTACAAACAGCGCAAGCTGTTGTTGCGATAAACAGTTGCAACAATAGCTTGCGCTGTATTCATTTCTGGGTGGTTCTAATAATTCTGATAAGTTGATTTGTGCCCTATCGTGTGTGTATGG
>UQPD01000138.1 GCA_900542795.1 uncultured Prevotella sp.
TAGGACCTCCAGATTATGAGTCTGTTGCTCTAACCAACTGAGCTACAAGTCCAGGCAAATTCAGCAGTGTGGGGTTGACCACATGGGGCTGATTGCGTTTGCAAAAATACGAGTTTTATTTTAATTACACAATTATATTGGGCAAAAAAACGGCAAGTAGGCTAAAAATAGCGTACTTGCCGTTAATTGTTAGGGGAGTGTTAGCGGTTTGTTAGGGGCTAAAGCTCTGCATGCTAAAAAACTTTTGGCGCATGCAGCGCATTTTAGCGAACCACTTTCTTTCCGCCAATGATGTAAACACCTTTGCCTGGAATGTTGACCCTGCGACCAGAGAGGTCGTAGATGTGCTTTTGAGCGTTGATTGAAGCAGGGGTGTCGATGGTTGCATCTGCAATGGCATCAACCAAACCCTCCATGGGGCTGAGAGGATATTGCGTAAGCACAAACGACTTGATTGAGAGACATTGCTGACCTGCCAAGTTTGCCAAGATGCCAAGGCTGACGGTGGTGGGCTCTGTCAATACAAAGAACAACTCGTTTTGATTGGTGTTAACCTTACTTTCCATGGCTTTGTAAGCCAATGCCTCAGAGAGCTGTTGCGTGTTGGGCAAGCCTGTGCCGTTGCCTATAACAAGGTAGCAGTTATCGGCGTCGCCATCGTAGTTGCCATAGTTTGCACTAAACATGTAGGCACCAGCAGGGAGTTCGATGGTTTGATAAACCTTGTGGTTCTCAAGGTCTGCCTCGAAGCCTAAGTCGCCTGTACGGATGGTAAAGTCGCTGCCACCCGCAATGTCGACGTGAGCACCTGTGTTGTATTTGGATACGTTGATGTTCTCGAGTTTCCAATCCTTCAGGGTCATGAAGCGACCTTGGTAAGCATCGCTAAACATTTCGCCTGTGTTTTCGAATGGCTCTTTCGTGTTTTTGAGATAGTTGCTCGTAACATCGGTTGCACCGCCACCAAAGTTGAGTGCAAACACACCCTTTGAGTCGGAGAAGGCATCGCCGTCAGGACCAAATCCGCTGCGAACTCCTGTGTTTTGGTTAGAGGTAGCGTCCTTCACGTCGCCACCATTTTGGTTAAATTGGTAGTAGAGTTTTAAGCCTTCGGCTTCGGCAGCACGAACTTTGGCTGCATCCATGGGTTCGGTGATGTAGGTGCGAATGGTTGCTTCGTCTAAATCCTTGTCCCATACACGGAATTCATCGATAATGCCACACATGGGGGCATCGTCGCTACCTAACTTGAAGGTTTTGAGCGCAGGCAATGCGTTTTTGTTCATGCCATTGCGACTGATCATCATGCCATCGCGATAGAAGATTGCCATGCCCATGTAGTAGGTCACTGCATAGTGGTGCCATTCGTTGGGAATGACGTAGCCTTCGACCGACTTGGCGCAGCTTCCTTCAACGAATACCAACATCTGCCCTGTGGGAGCTGTTTGGAGTTGGAAGGTTGAGGTGCTTTCGCCAATGCCGTTGCATAGGGTCTTGAGTTCGTTGGTTCGCATCCACCAATCAATGGTAAAGTAGTTTTGACCCTTTGTAAACGGCACTTTGTTGGCTGTGACACGTGTTGCAGTGCCGTGTGCAAAGCTAAGGCCTGTTTTGCTATCGGCATTGCACACCACGAGTGCGTGGTTTTGTGTGGTCTCGCCATAGCCTGCAGCGTTGCTTGCTTTGAGCGATACGTTGTAAATGCCAGGAACGGTTGGTTTGAAGCTTACGTCGAAACCTTCGCCCTGCATGGCTGTTTGCGGGCTTACCAAGGTCCACTGACATTTTGTGGGATTGTAGAGCGAGTGGTTAGAGAGTTTCACTGTTTCGCCCTTCATCACTACGGCAGGGTTTACATCGAATGCTGCTTTAGGAGCTACGGCAGTTACAAGGATGGCTTGTGTGCTGCTTTGGCTGTGTCCTTGTGCATCGGTCACGGTGAGTGTTACATCGTATGTGCCACTATGTGCATAGCTTACTGCCACGCAAGTGTGGGTTGACGATGTGATGGATGCGCCAGGCATGCTCCATTTGTAGTGACAACCGTCTACAATCTCGGTGGGTGTAAATGTGATGCGGTCGCCTGTGCCTACTTGCTGGATGCTACGTGTAAAGGTTGCTTGGGGGGCAGTGCTTTCAGCCACATGGATGGTGGTGTTGGCTGTAACGGTTTTACCTGTTACATCGGTTGCCACAACTGAGATGTTTTGCTCGCCACTCTTGTTAAAGGTGAGTAGGGGCGATGAGGCTGGCAGGTTTTGAATGCCTGCTCCAGCGGCTGTCCAGTGCAACGACACAATGTTAGTAGAGCCTTGTGCGTGGAAGGTTGTGGGGCGTCCTGCCATTACACCCTCTTGCGGTTGGGCAATGCTTATTTGTGTGTTGGTGTCGTAGGGAAGCTCTTGCGCATAGGCTCCAGCATTGCCATACTTGCTGTTAGCCAATGTGGCATGGTGTGCACCTGCGGTGTGATCGCGCAACACCTCGTTGCCATTTACTTTAATTAAGTCGCCAGGATAGTAAGCAATGAGGTCTTCGGGCAACAAGCCATCGGCAAATTGACGCTTGTAGTTGTCCTTAATCTCTTGTGCTGTGCGTGCGGTTTTCCAGATGCGGATGTTTTGGTAGTAGCAGTGTTGGTCATTGCTGTTGCCATTGCTGCTAAATGTGAGGTCGCCAAAACCGCCTAAGCCGCTAAAGCTTTGCGAGGTGATGTTAGCTTTTTTCACACCATCGATGTAGGCTGTCATTTGGTTGCCATCAACCACTAAAGCCACGTGTTGCCACTTGTTAGTAACCAAGGCGTTCCTGGCATTGAGGCGGTCGTTGAGTCCCCAACCTGCGGTAAATGTTCCGTCGGCATTGGCATGGAACATAAATTTGCCCCAACCAGGACCTGCGCTTTGGTTCCAATTGGTGAGTGACATGGGTCGAATCCAATATTCAATGGTAGCCTTGTCGTATTTGTTAGAGAACACACCGGGAATGGTAAATCCTGAGTGGGTGAGTCGTAAGCAGGTGACTGAGGTGTTTGCACTGGGCACGGTAACGCTGATTTTGCCAGAGACTTTTTTACCATAAATGGCTTGTAGAGCGTAGGCTCCTTCAGCGCCCTCGGGCAGTGTGTAGCTTGTGGCTTTTGCATCGAGTGTAGCAATTACCTCGTTGTCTTTATACACCTTATAGCCTGTCAGCGTGTAGGCTGTTGTTACAGGCGCACTCCACACAAGTTGACCCTTGTCGATAACCACATTTTGCGGAGCTTTTAAGCCACGTCCTGGCACAATAACGCTGATGATGGTGCGGTTTCCTTGGTTTTCAACGGTTACCCCATCTTTACCTACAGCAAAGGGAAATTCAAGTCCCTTCGCATCTTGTTCGTAGTCTAAGATAGAGGCGTTATAAATGTGTCCGTAGCCAATGGCTGAGTTTTTAGTTTCTATAATATAGAAGTACTTCATGGGCTCGTTGGGGTCGAGGTTGTCGCTCAGGTCGGTGAGGTCGTAACCAAACTCCATAGGCTCATTGTGTAACTTACCGTCAACCCAACGTCCTTGCATAGGAATGGCTGGTGCGGGGTCGGTGTTACCGTAGTTACCATCGCCAGCATACTTAAAGTGGTCGAATGCTTGTGTGTATTCGGGTTCGGTAGCATTGAGGTTCTTTGCTACACCTGCCATCATGTAAAGTTCAGAGCGGTGCGAGTAGTCCATTTTGATTTTGATGGTGCGCAGCGGACGGTAGTTTTTACGTACGGTGTAGACTTCGGGGGTCCACCAGTCGCCTGAGAATCTGCCATTGGTAAATGTAGGACCTGCATAGGCATAAGGCACATACACGGCTCCACCGTTTTGCCAATCGGCACCCCATGAGTTCATTACAATCCAGGCACCTCGTTCGTCGGCTGAGGCTTCGCCATAAATGCCGTTTCCGTTGAGGTCGAATTCAATGCGGTCGTCATATCCCACAATGGTCATGGCGTGGTCGGTAATGGGTCCCCACTGAATGAGGTATTTTTTACCTGCAACGCCTGCATCTCTGTTGGCGGGCGTGTCTTTAATCTCCTTAAAGTCCATGGCTCTTGATGAGCAACCAATGCCCACAATACCACCCGAGTGGAAGTCGGGGTCACCGTTGTGGTTCCAAAGGTAGTTCTTCACTGCCTCGCGTCCTTCTTCGGTTCCCACACTTTTTGTGAAATGTGTGGGTTTAAGCATGCGGTTGAACATGCCCTCATACCACTTGTCGTAGCCAGACATCCAACCAAAGTCTTGCTGAATGGCATCCTGACTACCAAAGAGCTTTGAGTAAGTTTGTCCACCATAGCTTGCGGCTGAGGGTACACCTACAAATTGCACAAAATCGTCTTTACCCGAGTTGCCATTGGTGAGTAGCCACACAAAGTGTGATGGGTAGTAGTTTTTGGGGTCTTTGCCATCGAGGTCTCTGAATGAGTTGAGTTCGTGTGAAAACATGTAGCAAATGCGCGAAGCGGAGCCACACGATCCGCCAGCTTGATAAAACACGGGCGGAAAGTGGCGCGATTCGGCATTATTTACGTGATCGGGGCGTACGGCTTCAGCCTTTCCCTTTACTTTGCGTGGATGCATAAGTTGTGGGTCGGGGTTAAGCTTTGCCGAAAAGTCGGGATATTTGCTTCGGTCAACGTTTTGCGCCCAAGTTGCTATGGGTAAAAGTGCAGAAGCGAGTAGAATGTTACGTAATTTGATACTCATGAGGTATTAGCGTGAAATGATAATTTGTGTTTGCAAATGTAGGGAAAACTTTTGGTTGAAACAATTTTTGGGCGGCTTTTATTAGGCGTATAGGGAAAATAAAAATCCCTTGGTAGATATTTCTTTTACAAAATATAAACCAAGGGGAAATAGGGAATACTAATGTAGTGGGTGTGTTACATCGCAGCTAAAATTTTATCGGCTGTTTGCTGCATGACTTCGGGGCTGAGTTGTAATTTTTCTTTGCGGAAGTCCATATCACCTTCGCTTTGCAGAGGTACTAAGTGGATGTGTGCGTGGTTCACTTCAAGCCCGAGCACTGCCATGCCCACCTTGCGGCAAGGAAAAGCACGCTGAATGGCAAGTGCCACTTTTTTAGCAAATACTACCATGTCAGCCAATTCTTGGTCTGAGAGGTCGAAGATGTAGTCAACTTCGTGCTTAGGCACTACGAGTGTGTGACCCTGTGCCAAGGGGTTAATGTCGAGAAAAGCATAGAAATGTTCGTTTTCGGCACACTTGTATGAGGGAATTTCGCCCGCAATGATTTTTGAGAAGATAGTCATGAGTTTTAAGTATTAAGTATAAAGTATTAAGTATTACATTCTTGGTGAATGCGTAATGAAAAATGAACAATTAATAATTAATGCTTGGTGGTCAAAACTTTTTAGGACGCCCAATCATTCATTATTAATTGTTCATTATTCATTATCTCAAATGCTGATGTTAAGAATTTCGAGGCTAATAATGCCTTGTGGAATCTTCACTTCAACAATGTCGCCCACCTTTTTGCCGAGTAACCCCTGGGCAATAGGTGTTGTGCTCGAAATTTTACCTTCGCGGAGGTTTGCTTCGCTTTCGCTCACGATGGTGTATTTCATTATCATGCCGTTTTTTACATTCTTCATCTCAACGGTAGTAAGAATCTGCACTGTGTCAGCTTTGATTTTCGACTTGTCGATAATTTTAGCTTCGGCAATCGCCAGTTTTAATGCTGCAATGCGACCTTCGAGTTTCGATTGGTTCTCCTTGGCTGCATCGTATTCGCTATTTTCCGAAAGGTCGCCCTTGTCGGCAGCTTCTGCAATGGCAGCTGAGGCAGCAGGACGCTCAATCGATTCCATGTGACGGAGCTGGGCTACCATCTTGTCGTAGCCCTCTTGTGTCATGTAAGCCATAATAGAATTGGATATTGTATGTTTTTTAATTATTTTTTTATGGTATGAGGAAGTGGCTAAGGTGAGGTTGCAAAAAAAAACCGAAAGAACTCCAGCGCCTTTTTGCTTAGGAATCCTTTCAACTTCTCCTTAATAACTATTTCCGTGTGCAAATGTAACCTTTTATTTTGGATAAGCCAAATTTACTTGCGGTTATTGTGGGCTTAATTATTGTCTGTCGTTTTTTTAGTAATAAATGTTTGTTGTTTTTTTTGTCAAAAATGTCCATCAGAATTAAGTATTACATACTGGGCGTATGCGCTACTATTTAGGGTCATAAACATTTATATTTGCGCTTCGCGCTTGGCTTGGTCAAAAATGTTCATCAATGAGCCACAAATTCCCATAAATTTTTATTTTTGAATTTCCATAAATAAACCCCCTTCCGGGGTTGGGCTGGCGCGTGAAGCATGGTTTAGTAATATGCAAAAAAATAACTTGCACAACTTTTAACGAGCTCTCCTTAATGATGGCAAGGCTATGATTAAATTCTGCACATTTTTTTAAAACATTACTTATAACAAAGGGTGGTTCTAAAAAATGAATTTTAGAACCACCCTGAAGTATGTTAGTGAATGGATAGAGCTTTATTCTTCATCAAATTCAAAGCTTTCGTCCGTCCATTCGCGAGCTGCAGACTTATCGCTTTCGTCTACATCAAGGTTTCTGTCCACTTGTAGACTTCCAGCCAACATGTGGGCAGGGTAAAGCTGCACTGTGGCGCTTTGCGTAGGGTGTTCAAAATCCATAAAAAAAATCTGCACGAAATTGGCAAGGTTTTAGT
>UQPD01000139.1 GCA_900542795.1 uncultured Prevotella sp.
ACGAGATTACTACGCGTCTCGTGGGCTCGGAGATGTGTATAAGAGACAGCTTCTAAATTCAGTCTTTACCTTTTCGTTTTTACGAACTGATACATATATGCAATAATCATTGTTTTTTTCTCAACTCTTCTATCAAGTCATTTACAATATACGTATCACTCATCAGATGCAAGCCTAATTCTTTATCATGTAGCATACGACAAACATCAGAGTCATAGAATATTTGTAATGCTCTGTCTGTAGATATATGCAACGTATCAGCTAACTGCGCAATGATGCGTGCTATTTTATTCCATAATAGAAAGTCTAACATAACTATACCCTTTCGTACGATTTAAATTGCAAATATTTGTCTACTATCTTCTGGTTCAAAATGCAGACTTGATGATTGGGCTTGTGATAAACCAACTGTCGTAAAGTTCGTTCAACGTCGGCATAACCATTTATATAAGCTTCAACAGCATCAATGACTCGGTCGTCAGCTACTCCACCTTCAACGATATCAAAACCATTCCAAGGCTGCTTTCCTTTTCTACTATCTACAATGAAGTCAAGCCATTCCTTATTGTAAGCATCAAATCGTTTTATCTTATAGTCTTGTGGCAGAGCAAACTCATATGTATTCACTATTGCCTCTTCAGCTCGTCTAATTATTTTAATACGATAAGCCCATTTTGATGCTTGTTCAAACAATGGCGTGAGATAGAAGCCTGGACCGAAATCCAAGTCTTTTCTGCCAATACTTACCAAAGGATGCTCAACAATAACATTTGAGCCATGAAATAATGTTTGCTTTTCCATTATTCTACTTTTTCCCAATTTTTTAGTGCCTCGACCACTTCGTTTGCTACGGCTTCACGGCTCTCGGTATGCAAAGTGTCATAACAATCCTGTATGAGACTCTTAATCAGTCCCACCTTGTCCAACCGCCTTCTCATTTCAGATGGTGAAATTCCCATTTTCTTTGCCGAAGCTTCAATAGCTAACACCGTAAAAGCGAGTCGGTCAAACTCGGGGGTACTTTTCAGTAATTGTGCTCTATCCTCCATATATTATATCATAATGTACGATTTAACGACTCGGAGACATTAACTTTCAAGTGTTTGGCTATGACATCAAGCATATTTATGTTAGCTGTATAATTTCCTTTTACCAATCTTGTTCTTGTCAACAAGCACTACATTTGTCTGTTAGGTTTCCGTTTTTCTAAGCCTTATAATTTATTGTATTTGAATGTAAATTTATAGCTTTTCTACGAATTTCCGCTCAAATTCGGAATTAAATAAAGAAAAATAGTCTATTTTCGCCAATACCTCTGTTAAACAATCGTGATTTTCACTTAATCTCTATATTTTTGTGAATGCTGATTGGAGGCTCGTGTAGAAGCAGAGAATAGCCAATTAGTCAAGAATGCGTATCAAGCTATTCATGCCACTATAGTCGTTTATGGGTGGTTCTAATAATTCTGATAAGTTAGTTTGTGCCCTATCGTGTGTATTTTTTCTTTGAGAACATGCGAGAGGGTGCAAGGCAACTATCAGAATTTTAGAATTTTGAACACCCTACCTTTCGGGGTTTGGGTTAGCGCGGGAGATTTATGAATAATTTATGGTTCATTGATGGACATTTATGACTAAAAGACCGCGAACATTTATGAAAAAAACAGCTATTTATGACAAACACACAAAAAAACATTTATGACAAAAGTACATAAACATTCACAGCATTCGACCATTCTAAGGTATAGGGCAAAAAAAATGGGATACCACTGTATCCCAACCTTGTTAACCTTAAATCTAATACTATGAAAAACACGTTGCAAAGATACATACTTTTCAGAAAAATGCAAGGCTTTTGCCTAAAAAAATGCATTTGTGCCTACATTTTTAACCTTACTAAAGCATATTGTCGCAAAAAGAAAGCATATTTTGAAAGAGAACCCTCTAATTGTAACATAGTTCTGAAGTTTTTTAGCTGCAAATCTGTTTCAAAAGGGTAGGAGTGTTCAAAACTTATAGATTTTTGTAGAAAATCATTACTCCACCTCATCAATTATCCAAGTGCAGCATCTTTTTCAAAGTAACCATGCCACGGCTTGCCACATCCTTAATCACCTCCACCTGGTGTCCAGTGTACGGAACATTTACAGGTTTAGGGTCGATAAGGAAAACTTTCGCATTTCGAGGCACATAACGAATAAGCGAGGCAGCAGGATACACATTGAGCGATGTACCAATAATTACAAACACATCCGCTTCCATAGCCTTTTCAGCAGCAGGTTCCAAATTAGGCACAGCCTCGCCAAACCACACAATCCACGGACGTAACAACGAACCATCACCTGCCAAAGTGCCATGTGCCACCTGCGACTCCTCAGTCGATAACGTTTGAATGTATCGTGGATCGTTCGGGTCGCGGCTCGAACAAACTTTGCGCAAGTCACCGTGCAAGTGAATAATATCACTTGAACCAGCCCTTTCGTGCAAGTCGTCAATGTTTTGTGTCACCACCGTCACATCAAACCAATGTTCAAGCTCAGCCAAAATGCGATGTCCATCATTAGGCTCAGCCGTAGCAAGTTGACTGCGCAAGTGGTTATAAAAGTCCGTAACCAAGTTAGGGTCCGCTTGCCAACCCTCAGGCGTTGCCACTTGTTGCACAGGATATTGCTCCCATAGTCCATTGGCATCTCTAAAAGTAGAAAATCCGCTCTCGGCGCTGATGCCTGCGCCAGTCAGAGCCACCAACTTTGGTTTCATATTGCCATAAAATTTTGATTGTTTCAGTGTAAATGCACCTTTAATTGCCTCAAAGTTACATAATTTGGCACAATGCTGCACATGGATAACAGAATAAATTGTATTTTTGCAGAACAATAAACAAAAACAAACCATACATATACACACAATTCAAAAAACTTATGGAAAAACTCAGCTACGCCCTCGGCATGGTCATTGGCCATAACCTTAAGGGTATGGGAGTAAAGAACCTTAGCCAAGACGATTTCGCCAAGGCTATGAACGATGTGCTTACGAATCAAACCACAAGTCTCACCGACCAAGAGGCTCAGAAGCTTGTGGGCGATTTCTTGCAGAAGCAGCAGGAAGAGGCAACACGCGAAATTCGTGAGGAAGGCGAACGCTTCCTTGCCGAAAATGCTAAGAAAGAAGGCGTTGTCGTATTGCCCAGCGGTTTGCAATACACAGTTCTCACTGAGGGTACTGGTGCACAGCCCAAGGCTACCGACCGTGTTAAGTGCCACTACGAAGGTACACTTACCAATGGTCAGGTATTCGACTCTTCATACCGTCGTGGCGAACCTGCCGTATTCCCCCTCAATGGCGTAATTGCTGGTTGGACTGAGGGTGTACAACTCATGAAGGAAGGTGCTAAGTATCGCTTCTTCATCCCCTACAACCTCGCTTATGGCGAACGTGGTGCAGGTCAGGCTATTCCTCCCTACGCTGCTCTCGTATTCGATGTAGAACTCATCAGCATCGAAGGTTAATTATAAAGATTGACAGATATATTCATTACAATGAAAAAGATACTTCTCGCAGTCTTCGTGGCTGCAGCAGCACTCACAAGCTGCAACAATGGCACACCCAAAGCCAATCTCAAGACAGACATCGACACCTTGAGCTATGAAATGGGTTTAACAATGGGTCCTACTGCCGAGGAACTCGCAAGCTACCTCAAGCAGTCAGGTAGTGACTCTGCTTATGCCGACGACTTTATTAAGGGTTATATCGACGGTCTTAAGGCTGCCGACGACAAGAAGAAGCTCGCCTACAACATGGGTATGCAGATTGGTATGCAAACCAAAAACCAAATGCCCCAATACGAAGCACAGTTCTTCCAGGGCGATAGCACAAAGCGCATCAGCGTGAAGAACTTTGCTGCTGGTTTCAGTGCAATGGCTAAGAACAAGAGCACACTTAAAATTGGCGGTAAGGTAGTTGACAAAGAAACTGCACAAAAGCGTGTAATGGACTACATCTATGGTGGTCTTAAGAAGGACAACGAAGCCTTTATGAAGAAAATTGCAAAAGAGGCTGGCGTTAAGGCACTTGGTGGTGGCGTTTATGGTAAGGAACTCAGCAAGGGTACCGACCAACACGTTAGTGCTGCCGATAGCGTAGTTGTAAGTTACGAGGGTCGTCTTGCCAATGGTCAAATCTTTGATAGTTCAGCCAATCAACCTAATGGTCAGGTGGGTATGAAACTTACCAAAACCATCAAGGGTTGGCAGGTAGCACTACCTAAAATGACTGTAGGTTCTACTTGGGAAATCTATATCCCCTATAGCATGGGTTATGGCGAAACAGGTACAGGTCCTATCCCTCCCTTCGCAACCCTTATTTTCAAAATTACTTTGGTAAAGTAGTTTTTTAAATCGCTAAGAATAAAAAATAACCCAGGGGAAACCCTGGGTTATTTTAAGTAACAACACACATATAATATATATATAATTTATAATGAAACTTCAAAAACTCTTTATCATAGCCCTTGCAGCTTTTTGCTGCACAGGTGCCATGGCTCAGAAAGCCAAAAAGGCAAAGAAGGGTGGCAAAAAGGTTATTGCAGCCTCAGTGCTCACTCCTGCTCACAAAATTTTAGATGGCAAAACATTTAGCTACTCATTGGGTGTGGCACAGGGCAACAGTCTCGTAGCTTTCCTTACCAACCAATTAGGTGTAGACTCAGCTTATGTTGGCGAAGCGCTCAAAGCCATGACTTCAACAGCCAGTGAGGCAGACCGCAAGCGTGCAGCAGCCATTGCAGCTGGTTATCGTGTGGCCGAGATGAACAGCCGCAACCTTCCCATGCTCAACGAACAAGCATGTGGCAAAAAAGACTCTGCTTACATCAGCCGTAGCGAGTTCGAACGTGGTCTTGTAGAATCTGCCAATGGCATCGCTGCCATTACGCGCGACAGTGCCATGCAGCTTATCGAGGGTCAGTTCAAGTTCCAAGCCGACGTTTACAAAGCAAGGAACGTTGAATTCTTGGCAAAGAACAAAAAGCAGAAGGGCATCATCACCCTTCCCAGTGGCTTGCAATATCAAGTAATTAGCAAGGGTAAGGGTGCTGTAGCTACCGACTCTACCGAGGTTGACGTACACTACGAAGGAACCCTCATTGATGGCACCAAGTTCGATTCTTCATACGATCGTGGAAAACCCGCTACTTTCCGTCCTAACCAAGTAATTCCTGGATGGCGTGAAGCACTCAAACTTATGCCCGAAGGCAGTGTTTGGAAACTCTACGTGCCCTCAGAACTCGGTTATGGTGAACAAGGTGCACGTCCTAACATTCCTGGTAACTCAACTTTAATTTTCACGGTTGAAGTTATTAAGGTGAAGAAATAATCATTGCTTCACAAACCAGCCCTTAGGCGGTAAAATAATGTATAATGAATAATGTATAATGTAAAATGTGTAAGGCATGCTCCATTACACATCTTACATTATACATTATTCATTATTCATTTTGCATTATTCATTGTTTTCTCTCCCCTTCATTTTTGCATAAGATTTACAATAAACTATTCCATTCTTAGTTATACATATATGCAAATTGTATAAACGCATACACTCTTACACTTTTAAACTCTCATAGCTCCTTATAGCCCAAATATTTTTACTACCTTTGCAGCGTGATAACAACACTTTCCATATTAATACCCACATTCAACCGCGATTGTACGAACCTTGTACATACTTTAAAGATGCAGGCCGAAAAAATTTCCGGTCTGCACTATGAGGTTTTGGTGGCAGATGATGCCTCAACACTCAACGAGGTTAAAGTTGCCAATCGCAGCATCAGACAGTGGGAAGGTTGTCAACTTGTGGAATTGGAAAGTAACATTGGTCGTGCTCGTATACGTAATTTTTTAGCACAACAAGCCAAGCATCCTTATCTCCTTTTTTTAGATAGCGACGTACAACTCGTATCTCCCAACTACTTACGCGATTATTTGCAATACGACATTCAGCCCGTGGTATATGGGGGCGTGTGCATACAGCCCAACGAGGATTTAGCGCGTCACAACTTGCGTTATCGTTATGAGCTTGCGTGTGAACCGCGTTTCAGTGTAGAGCAGCGTCGTGTATCTCCTTATCAAGGTTTTCGTACCAGTAATTTCTTAGTAAAGCGCGATTTACTTTTAGCGCATCCTTTCGACGAACGTATCCGTCATTATGGTTACGAAGACGTTTTGTTTGGTCGTCGTCTTCTTTCAGCAGGCATTCCCGTAACGCATGTTGACAATCCTGTAGCTGTTGATGACTTCGAACCCAACGATGTGTTTTTGCGTAAAACCGACGAAGGCTTGCACACCTTGCAAAGTCTGTCGGACGAGATGTGCGAATACACCAACATCTTGGTGTGGGTACGCAAGTTGCAGCGTCTGCATCTCTCAGCCCTTGCACTGTGCTTATTCCGCATTGCGCAAGGTCCCATTAAGCGTAACCTCTTGGGTCAGTCTCCCAGCGTTAACCTTTATAACATCTATCGTCTCTGCACTTACTTGGGCTTGAAGAAAAAGTAAGTTACTAGTAGTCTGTAAAGTCTAAAAGTTTAGTAAAAAGGCAATGTCTTCCTACCAAAATTGCTTTGTAATGATTTAATAGATATTTATAACTCAATCTGTTGATTA